>DASRIK010000001.1:0-9660 GCA_035650035.1 Burkholderiales bacterium
TATCCCCGCCTCGCGAATGAGCTTGCCCCATTTGTCGTATTCGGAGCGCATGTACTTGCCGAAAGCCTCAGGTGTGCCGGGCGCAACTTCCAGCCCTTGTTTGAGCAGCGCTTCCTTGATGTCCGGCGCAAGCAACGCGCGACTGAGCTCTGTATTCAGGCGATTGACGACGGCACGCGGTGTCTTCGCCGGCACGACGACGCCGTACCAGTTATCCGTTTCGTAACCGGGAAAGCCGGACTCCGCGATCGTGGGAAGCTCGGGCAGCATGAGAGAGCGCTTGAGCGTCGTCACGGCGAGTCCTTTCACCCGGCCGGCCTTGACCTGGGGAATCGCTGTGGAAGGCGACGCAAACAGAACCTGCGTCTGGTTGCCGAGCAGCGCCTGCATCGCCGGTGCCCCGCCTTTGTACGGCACGTGCACCATCTGGATCTTCGCCATGCTGGCGAGCAGCTCTGCCGCAAGATGGCCCGCGTTTCCGCTACCGCTGGAGCCATAAGTGAGCTTGCCGGGTTGTGAGCGCGCGAGCGCCATGAATTCCTGGAAAGTCTTGACCGGCACGGAAGCGTGAACGACGAGCACATTGCTGCCCGACACTGCGAACGTGACTGGCGCAAAATCCTTCGTCGGGTCGTATCCCAGACCCTTGTAGATGTGGGGGTTCACGGCGAGATTGCCGATCGCGCCGATCATCATCGTGTAGCCATCGGCCGGCGCCTTGGCGGTGAGCTCCGCGGCAACGCTGCCTGTCGCGCCCGCGCGATTGTCGATGATCATCTGCTGGCCGAGCGCTGCGGTGAGCGTGGGGCTCACGAGCCGCGCGACCACGTCGAGACCACCGCCTGGAGCGTTCGCAACGATGAACCGGACCGGCTTCGTCGGGTACGTTCCGTCCTGCGCGTGCACTGCGGCAGGCAACGCGACCGAGAGTGCCGCATACGCAAACCTCCGGCCCGACAACATGATTCTCGAGTGCCTGGTCATGGCCCCTCCTTTGTGATTATGGCGTGTGTCCGCTAATCTACACGAAGCCCGTCACCCATCAATAGAAAGGAAAACGTGGAGCTCTGGACCCGCGGTGAGATGCGCGCAATCGAGAGGATGCTCAAGCCTCGGTCGATCGCAGTCGTCGGTGCTTCGCCCAAAGGCGGCTACGGCGGACGGCTGCTCAACGCAGTGCTGAGATCGAAGGATCGCGTGAGGGTTTATCCCGTCAACCCGAATTACGACGAGATTGGCGGCGTCCGATCTTACGCAGGCATTGCAGAGCTTCCGGAAGCGCCCGATCTCGTCGGCATCGTCGTGCCTTATACGAAAGTGCTGGACACCTTGCGCGAATGTCACCGCAAGGAAGCGGGATCGGCTGTGATCATCTCCGCCGGCTTCGCGGAGCGCGGCACCGACGCAGGGCACGACCTGCAGCGCAAAGTCGCCGCTTTCGCGCGGGAGACCGGGTTTCACTTCACCGGCCCGAACTGCCTCGGCCTCGCGAACGTGCAGGACGATATCTGGCCGACCGCGTCTTCGCGCACGCTTGCGGGTCTCACTGGCTCCATCGCCCTCGTGTGCCAGAGCGGCGCTACCGCTTTCGGTCCTTTTCTGCTGCGCGCCGTCGACAGCGGCATCGGGCTGAGCCATATCATCTCGACCGGCAACGAAATCGATCTCGAGTTTTCGGATTTCGCTCGTTACCTCGTAGACGATCCGGGAACGCGCGTAATCGCAGGCTTCGTGGAAGGCTTCAAGGATGCCCGCAAGTTCCTCGCAGTCGCCGAGCTTGCGGCCGAGCGCGGAAAACCGATCGTGCTCATCAAGATCGGCCGCTCCGAATCCGGTGCGCAGGCGGCGCGTTCGCACACGGCCGCGTTGACCGGCTCCGATCGGCTGTACGACGCAGTCTTCAGGCAATACGGCGTGGTCCGGGTGCAGGACTACGACGAGCTGCTTGAAGTGTCGCAACTTCTCGCCAATTCGCGGAAGCCGCAGAAACGCGGCGTCGCCGTCGTGTCCCATTCCGGCGGCATCAGCTCGCTCACCGCGGACATGCTCGGCCAGGCGGGGCTCGAGCTGCCGCCGCTCACCGACCGCGCGCGCGACGGCATCAACGCCATACTCAAAGATTTCGGCTGGGCCGCGAATCCCGCCGACGTGACCGGCTTCGCACGCCGCGAAGAGTTCGCGCAGATCATGGATTACCTGCTCGAGCAGCCTGAGGTCGGCACGCTCGTCATTGCGAGCGCGGGTGCGGGCAGTCAGGTCGAGCAGGTGGTGGAGCTCAAGCGCCGCACCGAGAAGAATATCGCGTTCCTGTGGACCACGAGCCGTGGAGATACGGCGACTCTTCCGAGGTTGAAGAGCTCGAATGTCCCGATCTTTTATTCGCCCGTAAATCTTGCGCAAGCTCTGAGCAGCCTCATCGATTACCACGCATGGCGAGCGCGGTACCTGAGCCGCGTGCCCGTCGCCGCATCTACGCTGCGCGCGGATCGCGAGCAGAGTTTGTCGCAATTACGCTCGCCTGGAGCCGCGCAGCGCACGCTTTCGGAAAAAGAGACGAAGCAGATCATCGCGACGTGGGGCGTGCCTGTTGCGCGGGAGCTCGCCGCAAGTACGGCCGAAGCTGCCGTAACCGCAGCAGAGCGCCTGGGCTATCCCGTCGTGTTGAAAGTCGACTCCCCGGACATTGCACACAAAACAGAAGCGGATGCGGTGCGCGTGGGCATCCGTGATGCGGCCGGGGTGCGCAGCGCGTTCGCCGAGATCACCGCCAACGCGGCGAACCACGTCCCGCACGCGGCCATCCATGGTGTGCTCGTGCAGGAAATGGTGACCGGCGGAGTGGAAACGATCATCGGCGTCAAGCACGATGCGCAGCTTGGCCCGATGCTCGTCTTCGGAACAGGCGGCGTGCTGGTCGAAGTCTATGACGATGTCGCGTTACGGCGCTGTCCTGTGAGCAACGCGGAAGCACTCGAGATGATCTCCGAAGTGCAAGGCGTGAAGCTCCTCCGCGGCTTTCGCGGCAAACCCGCTGCTGACATCGAGGCGCTTGCGGATGCGCTGGTGCACGTCTCGGAGCTCGCGGCGGCGCTGGGTGGACGACTGGCGGAGCTCGATGTGAACCCCGTCATGGTGCTGCCTCAGGGACAGGGCGTCAAAGCCGTCGACGCGCTGCTCGTGCTGCAGAGCTACTCGGAAGACTGAACGCGCAGATAACGATAGAGCCAGAGCGCGCCCACGAGCACCGAGCCGCCGGGCAATACGATCGCGGCAATCGCCGCAACATACACAAGGCGGTTGGGACTCTTAGCTGTGAGCATGCGGCATCGCTTCCCGGGTAACGTCCTCGATGTGGGCGGCGACAGGGTCCCGACGCGAAGGCGTGCGGTTCTGGCGGCGCTCGCGGCGCCAGGTGATCGAGTAGTAAGCGCCGCACAGCAGCCCGAGTATGCAAAGCGTCTGCATCCACGCGACGAGGAAATCGACCATGGCAGCCTCCGTAAGCGCGACTTCGCCGTCAGAGTAGCGGCTGAGGTCGACGAGCCATAGAAGACCGATGGCCTATATCCGATCGTAGAGCGCCGTGGCCGCTGCGACCTTCGGCCTATTGGCTTTTGGAGGGTGTTTCGCTGGCCTGGCTTTTCGCCGCGCTTTTCTGAGCGTCGCGCGCGGCACACGCTTCGGCAGTGGCGAGAACCACGATCGCCCACTCGTCGACGGGCACGTCGATCATGCGGCCCTCCAGCGGCACTGCCGCGGTCCCGGCGGCGACACCCGCCGCGAATGCTTCACGAACACGCCGGTTCCATGCGACGAGCTCGGAAGTCGGTGTGAATGCGGCGTTCACGGGCGCAACCCAGCTTGCGTAAGGGCAGATCACGCCTTTCATGCCGGAGTTGCGCGCTTTCGTGGCCAGCGCATGAATTTCGCTGCCGGGTGCTTCACGCGGACGCACGCTGAGCGGATAGGCCATTCCGATCGCGCCCACTCTGGCGGCTGTCGCCTCGACGGCAACACGGCCCCGTGCATAGACGAACGGGTCGTATTCCGGCAGCGGCTCGATACCGAGGCTTGCGGCAAGATCCCCCTCGTCGAGTGCGACCTGGCTCACGCGCGGGCTCGCGGCCACGATCGAACGCAGATGCCACACGCCTGCCGCCGATTCGATCACCGCAATCAAGCTCACGCTGCCCACGGGAAGCCGGCGTTCGCGCTCGAGCACGGTGACGATCTCGGCAGCCTCCGCCACGTCCGCAGCGGACTCGACACGCGGCACCATGATTCCCGAGAGACCGGGCCACACGCACGCGTCGAGATCTTCGCTCATGGTCGAATCGTTTACGCGCACGAAAATCTCGGCGCCGCCGCGAGCGGCGGGTTGCAGCGCTTCCCTCACTCGCGTTCTTGCCGCCGGCTTGAGCTCGGGCGGGACCCCGCTTTCCAGATCGAGCGTGATCGCGTCGGCGTCGTGACGCCACGCATTCTCGACTTGCCCGCGCTCCGCCATCGACACGAGCAGATTGGAGCGGCGAATGAGAATGGAAGACATCGCGGGTTCAGGCCTGCGCTTTCACGCGCGCGACGGCTTCGGCCTTCTCCCGATTGCGCTCCGCGCATGCCGCAGCCCACTCGAGCAACTCCTTCGCACGCGCGGCTTCATAGCGATCGATCACGCGTTCTCCAATCGTCTTCCACGCGGCGCCGCTCTCCTCGACGACGCGGTATTGCTCCAGCACCCATTGCGCATCCCGTAGCTCTTCCTCAGTCGGCGTGAGCCCGAGGTTGTGGTTTTCCACCACTGCCGGATTCAGGCCACCGGTACCGAGACGCAGGCCGCATTTCCGTGCCGCTTCGGCCTGGCGCAGCGCGCGATCGGCATCGCTCACGCTCCCCGTCGTGTTCGCAACGAACGGGGCCGTGCGCACGCCGAGTCCCAGCGTCCGCGCGGCCAGCTCCGCCTCGCCGCGCGGGTACACGAACTGATCGAAATCGACGAACATTTCGATGCCGAGATCGCGCGAAAGATCGTAGCCGCCCGTCGCCGCACCGAACTCGCGTATGCGCGCGCTCGCCGCAGCGATCTCGAATATGTTTGCCACCCCCAGCGCGGTTTCGATGCTGGGGTCGATCTCGATCGTTCCGGGCTCGACGCCGCGCGCGCCTTCATAACGCGTGATGAGTGCATCGAGCCGGTGCACCTCGTGCGCATGCTCGGTCTTCGGGTAGCGAATACGTTTGAGACCGGGCCATACACTGGCTTCGACGTCTTCTTCCATGCTGTCGTGGTTGATGCGCACGAACGCTTCCGCCCCGCCCTTGGAGACTTTCGCGATCGCGTCCTTGACAAGTGTCCGCGCGTGCGCTTTCAGGTGGTGCGGCACCGAGTCTTCGAGGTCGATGATCACGAAATCGCAGCTGCGGCGCCACGCGTTGTCCACGAAGCGCGCCGTGACGACCGGCATCGTGAGACCTGAGCGACGGACGTTCATCCGCCGAACGCTCGGTTGAGCGGCTCGACCTGTTCGGGCCGCAGGCACATTGCGCCCTTGAATCCGATCGCGCGCCCACGGTGTGCTGCGTTGTATGTGTTCTCCGGCGTTGCGAGCAGTCCCCGGTCCGGTGCACGCCACCACGCGCCGAGCGGGGTCACGCCGACCGTGCCGGTGATGATGATGAGGCGTTGCATGAGATACGCCATCAGGTGGATCTCGCCGGACGGCTCGGGACGCAAGTCCATCACGAGGTCCGCGCGCCCGAGCGTTGCGCCGAACATGCGGTGGCTCGCGTGAAGAATATCGTGGGCGGCGTGATTTCCCTGTGCTGTTTCGAGAGCCGCGACCAGATGCACGGTGCCTCCCGCGATGCCGCGCTCCATTTCCAATCGATCGAGAAGCGTGCCGATCTCCCCGACCTGCGCAGCTGACTCCGCGCGCGATATCACCACACCTGCGAGTCCCGGCCATACGCACGCACGTAAATCCGTCTCGGCGGAAGACGGATCGATCTGGGCGAATACTTCCGCGCCCGCGGCCTTCGCGACCGCAATGGCATCGCGGAAAACGTTACGAACGGACGATTTTTCCCGGTCGGGAAGGAGTTCCACGAGATCGAGCACGAGAACATCCGCGCCCGAGCGTGCAGCCTGTTCAATTTCATCGCGCTTCGATGGCGGCACGATGAGCCACGATTGGCGTTTGGACGGTGCGCCGGCGGCGCCCCCTTCGGTTATCTCATCCGTCACGGATCACTCGCCACGACAACGCCCTGCTGCACCAGACGATCGACCTCGGCCGAAGCGTAGCCCGCCTCCTTCAGCACTTCGCGCGTGTGCTCGCCTTTTCGCGGCGGCTGAAAGCGCATACGCGACTTGCGCCCGTCCATGTCGAGCGGAAGTCCGGGGATCTTTGCATGCGTTCCCGTCGGCAGGAGCACGTCGAGCAGTCGTCCGCTTTCATTGAGGTGCGGATCATCGAAGAGATCGCCAGGCTTTCTGAGTGGTCCGAACGGGATCTTGAGACGCTCGAGCTTCGCAGAAAGCGTGTCGAGCGTCTCGGCGGCGATTTTCGCCGTAACGAGCGGCATGAACTTCGCGCGCACCTTCACCCGCTGCGGGTTCGTCTGGAGCTCCGGATCGGCGAGCAACGCCTCGAGACCGAATTCGGTGCAGAAACCGCGCCAGTGCTTGTCGCTCGTGATGCCCACGAAAACGGTTTTCTGGTCCGCCGTCTGAAAGGTATGGTACACAGCCCACGAGCTCGATCTTTCGGGCATCGGCGGCGGCGCTTTCCCCGTCAATGCATGCAGGCCCATGTGCTGCGCGACGATGAAAGCCGTCGATTCGAAGAGAGCGCTTTCGACGAGCTGCCCGCGGCCCGTGCGGTCGCGCTCACGCAGCGCCGCAAGAATACCGACGGCGCCGAATACGCCGCCCATGATGTCTACGACGGACGCGCCCGCGCGAAGCGGCATGCCGGTAGGCCCCGTCATATAAGCGAGCCCGGCCATGAACTGCACGATCTCGTCGAGCGCAGCTCGATCTTCGTATGGACCGCTCAGGAACCCTTTGAGGCTGCAATAGATGAGTCGGGGGTGCGCACCGGAGAGCGCGTCATAGCCGAGGCCGAGGCGGTCCAGAGCGCCCGGTGCGAAGTTTTCCAGTAGCGCATCGGCGGAGGCGACGACTTTGTGAAAGACCTCTCTTCCGGCTTCGCTTTTGAGATCGATACAGAAGCTGCGCTTGTTGTGATTGAACACGGGGAACAGCGCGGCACCAAAACCGACGGCGGTCCGCGTGCGCTCGCCTTCCGGCGGCTCCACCTTGATCACGTCCGCGCCCAGGTGAGCGAGCACGAGCGAGCATGACGGCCCCATCACCGTGTGGCCCAGTTCGAGGATACGCACGCCTTCGAGTGGCAGCGGCTTCGTGGCAGTGCTGAAAGATTCGGCGCTCATCGGCATGTCATTCGACAGGAATGTTGGCGCCTTTCAGCGCCTTGCCCCATTTCGCAACCTCGCTTCGTATGAAGGCCGCCGCTTCCTCAGGGCTCGTCGGCGTGACCTCGCCACCTTCGGACATGAGCTTCTCCTGCACGTCGGGCAGCCCGAGAATCCGCACGAACTCCTTGTTGAGCCGCGTAACGATCGGCGTCGGTGTCTTTGCCGGCGCAAGCATGGCGAGCCAGGTCGACACGTCGAAGCCCTTGAGCCCCTGCTCCGCGAGCGTGGGGACATCCGGGAGAAGGCGCGCGCGCTTTGCGCCTGTCGTGCCGATCGCGCGGATCTTGCCCTGCTTGATCATGCCGGCGGAAGAGCCGATCGAAGTCGCCATCAGTGTGATGCGTCCCGCCTGCAGATCCAGCATCGCTGGAGAAGCGCCTTTGTACGGCACGTGAGTCATGTCGATACCGGCCGCGACGTTGATGAGATACCCGTTGATGTGGCCGGCGGTACCGACGCCTGCCGAACCGTACGTGATGCCCTGCGGGTTTTTCTTCGCAGCTGCGATCACGTCCTTGACCGAAGTGAGCGGTGAGCCCGCGGCCACGACGATGGCGCTGGGCGATTTCTGAATCATCGTGATCGGTGCGAAATCGCGGACAGGATCGTAGAGACTCTGCTTGCGAAGGGCAGGACCGATTGCCAGATTTGCCGTCTGTCCGATCCAGATCGTATAGCCGTCAGGCGGCGCTTTGGCTGCGAGCTCCGCACCGAGCGCGCCGCCGGCCCCGGGGCGGTTATCCACGACGACCTGCTGGCCAAGGCCGTCGGCGAGTCGCGGCGCGAGCGTGCGTGCGTTAAGGTCAGTGCCTCCGCCGGGGGTGAAAGGCACGATCAGCCGAACCGGCCGTGCCGGGTAGTTCTGAGAGACGGCCTCGCCTGGCACGGCGAACAGGACGCCGACGGACAGGGCGAGCGTGCCTAAGCGCGACAAGGCCGCACCGTGTTTGCCCATTACGATAATCTCCACTCGCGAGACGCCGATACGCTTCTGCAGCAGGCGGTAATCGGCAACGGCCGCGTGCGCGAGCTTCGCGGCGACAGGTTGGAACGCGGATCGAAAATGTGGATGTGACAGTCAGCGGCACCCGCGGGCGCCGACAGCTTCGGCGGCTCGGTGCCGGCAGAGTTCGGAACAGCGACGGCCACCGCCATCAGTCTTCAGCGCACGCGCGGCACGGTCACGCCGACGAGGGTGTCACGGGTGAGTATTTCGGCAAGCTGCTCTTCGGTCCAGCCTTCGGTGCCCTTCGGCCGCATCGGAATGACAACGTAGCGCATGTCCGCATTCGAATCGTGGACGCGAACCGTCACATTGTCCGGAAGCTCGGTGCCGAACTCCTTGAGGACGGAGCGCGGCTCGAACACTACTCTCGACCGGTAGTTGCGGCTCTTGTACCAGGTGGGCGGCATCCCAAGCAGCGCGCGCGGATAGCACGAGCACAACGTGCACACGATCATGTTGTGCACTTCCGGCGTGTTCTCGACGGCAATGAGTCGCTCGGCTTCGATGTCGATGCCCATTTCGATGCATGCAGCCCGGCCATCCTCCAGCAAACGCTTCCGGAACGCAGGGTCCACCCACGCGCGGGCGACCACCCGCGATCCACGGTAGGGAAAATCCTCTTCGAACTGCTCCATCCGACGCCGGATCTCGTCGGCGGTGATCAGTCCTTTCGCCTCCAGAATCTCCTGCATGGCGCGGCTCATGATCTCGTATTCCGACGGCGGCCCGTTGTCATGCTCGTTCAGCGGCGCGTGCGGGTCGTGCACGTGATCGCCGTGATCGTGGGCGTGTTTCCTTGCGGCGTAGTAATCAGTTCTGTGGTCGGTCATGATCTGCCCTTCGTCACTTCTTTTCGTCACTCGTTCCCGCCATCGCCGGTTCGAGCCAGTGCTCGTAAATCTCCATTTCGATCAGATCGCGGTCGGGACCTGTGTAGCGAGGCCACACCTCTTTCTGCGCGAAGCGCACGCGATAAAGCACTTTCTTCGGCTCACCGTCGAAACCGTAAGCGAGCTCCTCCGGATTCGGAAACGCCCCGCAGATCCGCTCGATCTCGCCGACTTTACCTCGTATGTACGTGGGCGTACGCCTATGACCCGGTGGAAAGCGCCGCTTCACTCGGACGCGGTCGCCGACTTCGAAGCGGCGCCCGGGCG
>DASRIK010000002.1:0-6369 GCA_035650035.1 Burkholderiales bacterium
GCTGAACGCGAGCGTGGAGGACATCGACTTCAACCCCGATGACTTCATGGCGCGCGTAAACAGCGATCTGGTCGGCAAGTACGTGAACATCGCAAGCCGCGCGGCGACGTTCATCACGCGCCATTTCGAGGGCCGGCTCGCGTATGCCAGCCGCCCGGACGCGGTGATCGAAGAAGCCAGGACCAGCGCGGTGTCCGTCCGGGAAAACTACGACGCGCGTGAATTCGGCAAAGCACTGCGCGAAATCATGGCGGCCGCCGATCGTATCAACCAGGCGTTCGACGCCGCGCAGCCGTGGGCGCTCGCGAAGGATGCTGCACGGCGCGACGAGCTGCAGGACATCTGCTCGCGGGCGCTGCACGGATTCAAGATTCTGTCCGTGCTGCTCGCGCCTGTCATTCCCGAGACCGCGAGACGTATCGCCCGCGACTTTTTCGGGCTCGACCGCGATTTCGTATGGTCGGATGCCGATGTGCCGCCAACGCATATTCAACCCTATCAGCACCTGATGACCCGCGTGGACGCGAAGCAGCTCGATCAGTTATTCGAACCGCCGGGTAGTGGCGCTAAGCAAATACACCCCTCGCCCTCCGGGAGAGGGGATGGGGGTGAGGGAAAAAGCGGGGACAAGCTGAAAAAGCTGCCGCTGCCAGGCGACTTGCTGTCATTTGCGCGCGAGCTGCGTCAGAAGCAAACGGATGCTGAGCAGTTCATCTGGCACTTGCTTCGCGATCGCAGGTTTGCCGACGTGAAATTCCGGCGACAACACCCAATCGAGACTAAAGAAGGTAAGTACATACTGGATTTCTATTCTCATGACTTGAAGCTCGCAGTTGAACTTGACGGAGGGCAACACCAGCAGCAACAAGCCAATCGCGACGAGGCTCGCACCCGCGCCCTCGCGACCTCTGGAATCGAAGTGTTGCGCTTCTGGGATAACGACGTTCTTCAGAACACCGAAGCCGTGTTACAGAGCTTGTGGAATAGGATTATGGAAAAGACTCCCTCGGCCCCATCTCCCTCACCCCCTACCCCTCTCCCCGGGGGAGAGGGGGCACAGACGATTTCCATCGACGATTTCTCGAAAGTCGATCTGCGCGTTGCACGCATTGCGAACGCCGAGCGCGTCGAAGGCGCCGACAAGCTGCTCAAGCTCACGCTCGATGTGGGCCCCCTTGGAACGAAACAGGTTTTTGCCGGCATCAAATCGGCTTACGACCCCGAAAGCCTGAAGGGACGCCTGACGGTGATGGTCGCGAACCTCTCGCCGCGCAAAATGAAGTTCGGTCTCTCCGAAGGGATGGTGCTCGCCGCATCGGGCGACAAGCCGGGGATTTACCTTCTATCCCCTGACGCCGGTGCCGAGCCCGGGATGAAAGTGAAATGAAGCTCGAGCGCGTCGAGGCCATCGCGGTCGACATCCCGCTGAAGAAGAACTTCGGCGGGTCCACCTACTCGGTCCTGAAGCGCTCGACCGTGGTTACGCGTCTCGCCACGACCGACGGGCTCACGAGCAACGTCTACAACGGCGACAACCGGGAGCACGGCGCCGAGATCGTGCGGATCATCACCGACGAGCTTTTCCCGCTCGTGAAAGGCCTGAGCATCTTCGAAAGCGAGCGCATGTGGGAAAAGATGTTCGCCCTTTCGCTCGCCAATCGCGATCGCAAGACGCTGCTCGAAGCGATCGCCTGCGTGGACTGCGCGGTGTGGGACCTGATCGGCAAAGCCGTGGGAAAAAGCGTGCGCGAGCTTCTGGGCGGCTACCGTGAACGGCTGCAGATCATTTCGATCGGCGGCTATTACATGGAAGGCAAAACGCTCGCCGATATCGGCCGCGAGATGGAGCTCTACCGCAAGGCCGGCATGGCCGGCTGCAAGTTCAAGGTGGGCGGCCTCACGCCGCAGGAAGACGCGCAGCGCGTCGAAGCGGCACGCAAGGCTGCCGGTGATGATTTCGTGCTGATGGTCGATGCGAACCGCGGCTGGAACGCGCAGGACGCGATCGAGTTTTCACGCCTGATCGAGCATCTCGACATCCGGTGGTTCGAGGAGCCGTGCCACTGGTACGACGACGCGGCGATGATGGCGCGCGTGCGTAGCGCAACGCGTATTCCGATCACAGCCGGTCAATCCGAAATCACCAGCCACGCCATTCGCCGCCTGCTGGACGCGCGTGCCGTCGACTTCGTCAACTACGACGTGTCGGAGGGTGGCGGCGTGACCGACTGGCGTCGTGCCGCCGCGTTCTGCGCGAGCGCAGGTGTGGAGATGGCGCACCACGAAGAATCCCAGATCTCGCAGCAGCTGCTGTCCGCTGTGCCGCACGGCACCTACACCGAATGCTTCGCCGACCCCGAGCGCGATCCCGTGTGGCAGACGATGTGGACGAACCGGCCGAAGGTCGAGAACGGATGGATTGAGGTCTCGCCCGGGCCCGGGTTCGACATCGAGCTCGACCCGGATATGCTCGAGCGTTATCGCGCGAACTGATTCAGCCGGGAATCTCGAGCTCCAGCAGCGGCCCGTACTGCTGGCACCCGAGGATGTCCCAGTCCCCCGGGCTGCCGCTCGGCCGCAAGCGATACATCGTAAATTTGATCGCATTCGCCACGTCGAACGTGACGAAGTCGGAGATGCGCGAAGCCGGGATGCGATAGAGCTTCGCGATCGCGTCTTTCGTGATCGCCTGGCTCGCGAGCACGCGCCGGTAGCTCTGCGCGTCGGGAAAGATGATATCGAACGTGATCTGATTCACCCCGGCGTTCTTGCTGCGGATGGTGGACGCGAGCTCGGAGAGCTTCGTCATACGCCGGCCTCGGTCATGTGCACCGGAAAGAGCTCCATCGGATCGTCGATCGGCACGGTGTGATTCACGTTCCACATGTACCCCGGCGACGATTTCATCGTCTTTTTGGTCGTCGCCGCGGTTCCGGCGGTGCCTTTGACGCCGGGAATGCGTGCGAGGAAAAACATGCGCACCGCGAAGTCGGTGATTTTCTCCGCGAGGGCGTCGGTCGCCGCGACACCTTCGACCACGATCCCGAGCTCGTGTGCTTTCGTCTCCCGTACCGGCTCGAGCTCTTTCAGCACGCCGTCACGGCCGAACACATGGAAGTACAGCTCGTATGGCTCATGCCCGAAACGCTTCGCCACAGCGCTCTTTACCCAGTCGATTGCGGCATCGACATTGCGCACGACATGCGGATCGCGTAATCCCACGAAACCCATGTAGCGCTCGCCGATCTTCTTCGCGCCTTCGATTTTCACGCGCAGCTCGCTCGTCGGGATCCACTGTGCACCGGTGATACGCACCGTGCGCTCGTCGAACTGTTCGTAGTGACATTCGCGCATGTCGAGCGTCCCTCCCAGCGCGTGCTCGTAGTACGGCGTCTCCCGCTCGTACATCGAGTGCCCCGCGACCGAGGCGATCGTGCAGCGCTGCTGCGGGTGATACGGCGTGATCCTGATGTCGTCCCGGGAGATCGTCCCGATGATCGTCTCCTTGCCCATGAAAGGCTCGGCGACCAGCGAAGCGCATTCGATCATCTTGCCCATGTGATACGCGAGCGCTTCGGGAAAGCCGTGATGTATGCACGGGCCCGCAGTGAAGTTGATGTCCCCGCAGCGGCCCGCGATGATGACGTCCGCACCCATGTCGAGGAGCTTGAGAAACGGGTCCACGCCGGCGACCGCGACGATGCGCGTTGCGTTGTCGATCTCGTCCCCCGTAAGGTCCGGGAATCCGCCGAGCCCGACGAGCTTTTTGCCGGCCGCGAGCTTCCGCTTCAGGTAGTCCTTCGGGACTTCCGAATAGAAATAGCCGATCCGGAATCTCGGGATTCCGTGTTCCTGCGCAAGCTCCCTGATGATGCCGACGAACTCGTCGACGCCGCGATTGCTGCCCGTATCGCCGGCCGAGCCGATCACGAGCGGAATGCCTTTCCTGCGCGATGCCGTGAGGAACAGCTCGAGCTCTTCTCTCACGAAATGGCCGAGCGTCGTGTCCTCGCCGAGATAAACCGGACCCGGATCGGAGCTGCCCCCGTCCGCGACCACGTAGTCCGGGTTCGCGTCCATCCCGCGGTGAAAGCTCTCCGCGTTCGATGGCGCAGTTCCGAGATGGCCCGTCGAGATGAGGACTTTCAGCGTGTCTTTGGTGCGTGCGCTGTTCATGAGAGTGACGGCAATGGACGAACGCGATATCTTGGCGACGATCCCTTCAGAGGACGCTTATGCCGCCGCTTCGAGCAACGCTCCTGCTTTGCCTCAGTGCGCTCCTGGGCCTGACACCGGTCGTCGCCGCACAGGAACCAGGCGGCTCGGCTCAGCCTTCGATACCGAAGCTGATCAGGATCATCGTGCCATTTTCGGCGGGTGCGAGCAACGACGCGATTGCGCGCGCGTTGTCACCGTCGCTCGCGAAGCGGCTGGAAACGTCCGTGATCGTCGAGAACAGACCCGGCGCGGCCGGCGTCATCGGCGCCGATGCGGTCGCCAAGTCGCCGCGGGACGGTTCAGTCCTCCTGCTGACGTCTTCGACGTTTCTCACCGCGGCGGCCACACAACCCCGGCTGCCCTATGATCCGATCGCCGCGTTCTCCCCGATTGGCATCGTGGGACAGAACCCGTCGCTTCTCGCCGTCTCGTCATCCACGCCGTTCAAGACCGCCGCCGAGCTCTTTTCCGCCGCGCGCGCGAAACCCGGCGAGATCACCTATGGCTCGGCAGGCGTCGGTTCGGTCGGCCACATGGCGACGGAGTTGATGAACGCCGCCGCTAAAGTGCAGATGTCGCACGTGCCATACAAAGGCGCTGCCAACTCGGCGATCGATCTCGCCGGCGGCCAGATCCACGCCATGATCTCGAGCTATGCCACGCTGTCGGCATTCATAAAGACAGGTAAGGTGCGCGTGCTCGCCGTTACGTCGAAGCAGCCGCACCCGTCGTTTCCGGATGTGCCGCCGCTCATCAACACTGTCCCCGGGTTTTCGAACGAAGTCTGGGTGGGCGTCTTCGCGCCTGTCGGCACGCCGGCCGCATTCGTCGAGCGCGTCAATCGCGAGATCAACGGGATCTCCGCGTCCCCCGAGTTGAAGCCCCTTCTCGAATCGGACGGCATGATGCCGGCTGCGGTGAGCCCACCCGCATTCAGTGCGCGGATAAAGCAGGAGCTCGTGCAGTGGAAGCAGATCGCGGCTGCGCGAAAGATCGTCGCGGAGTAGCGCTGACGCTTCATCCCTGCCGCTCGCGGTGTCCCCATTTCGCCGTGTACACCGCCAGAGCAGTGAGGATGCCGAAGAGCGCCAGCCCGCCGGCGATCACGGCGAAAAGCGCACCAGGCGAAGGCGCGAACCGGAGCACCAGAAAGCCGCCGAGCGCCACGAATACCAGGCGCGCGGTGCCCGCGAGCATCGGCAACAGCACGCGCCCCGCGCCTTGTGAAGCGAAGTACAGCGCCATGCCCGCGCCGAAGAGAGCATAGAACGGCGCCACGATGCGCAGGTACAGGCTTCCCGTCTCGAGTACCGCCGGATCATCGCTGAAAATGGACACCCAGGCCGCTGGAAAAACCGCGGCGAACATTCCGATCACCAACGTGATCGCCACGGCGATACCGGTGCCCGTCCATGCGATGGATTTCGCGCGCGTGTGCCGCCCGGCGCCGACGTGCGTGCCGACGAGCACGACGAGCGCCTGACCGATCGCAAACACAATGGGGATTTGCAGGAGCTCGAGCCTGACGCCCACACCGTAGCCGGCCAGCGCAGCGGTGCCGAACGTGCCGATGAAGCCCGTCAACAGAACTGCAGTGAGAATCGTCTGGAGCGACGACACTGAAGAGAGCGCGCCCACCCGAAGGATTTCGTGGAACTGCCGCGGATGGAGCCGCCAGTCGGAGCGGCGCGGTCTCAGCGGACCGGACCAGAGATACACGCCCATCACCACGGCGGCGAAACCGAAGCCGACGACGTACGCCAGCGCTGCACCGGCGATACCGAGGCGCGGAAGCGCGCCCCAGCCGAGCGTCAACGCACCCGACAGCGGAATCTGAACGAGCACGGCAGCCACGAGAACCAGTGCGGGCACGAGCGTATTGCCGCTGCCCCGCAGGATGCTCGCCAGCGTGTTCGCGATCCACACCAGGACAGCGCCGCCGAAGAGCACGTTCGAATAGACCAGCGCCTCACGGAGCGCAGCGCCTTTGCCGCCGAGCAGCGTATACAGCGCGGCGCCGAAGACGAGCAGCAGCAAAGTGAAGCCGAGACCGACCGCGACGGCGATCACGAACGCATGCGCCGCCAGATTGCGTGCCCCGGCCTCGTCCCCGGCGCCGAGCGCACGCGCGACCGCCGACGAAACGCCCCC
>DASRIK010000003.1:0-19004 GCA_035650035.1 Burkholderiales bacterium
CGAGCACGCGTCCGCTCGCGCGGGCAGCGCGCCGGCACCCGAGCGCCTCGAGCCGTTTCACAAGAGACTCAGGCTGCACGAGAGCAACGTCGCGAATCTCAGAAAAGAGATCTCGAAAATCCGCTGAAGTCGTGCCGAACTGCGCGCCACGCTCGTGGCGTAGTTCTTGCTAAAGCCCCCGTCCGTAACATGACGACGG
The DNA here is from genome assembly GCA_035650035.1 of Burkholderiales bacterium. GTDB lineage: Bacteria > Pseudomonadota > Gammaproteobacteria > Burkholderiales > SG8-41 > JAQGMV01. The sequence goes on from DASRIK010000003.1 coordinate 200, forward strand.
CAACCAACGCACTTGCGGGGCTCGACTTGCTGGCCACGGCCGTCATGCTCGTCGATGAAGCGGGCTACGTGCGCTACATCAATCCCGCCGCGGAGAACCTGTTCGGCCTTTCCAACCGCAACGTGGAAGGCGCGCACCTGGAGACTGTTTTCAAGGAAAGCTTCGTGCTCACTGCCGCAATCGGCTATGCGCGCGAGCACAACTGCAGCTACTCGGAGCACGGCTTGACGCTATCTACGAACGGCCATCCCATCGTGCATCTGTCATGCACCGTTACGCCGGTGGAAGTGGACGCACGATACGGCGAGGGCGGATACCTCTTCGAGTTCCGGCATACGGACCAGGAGCTCAAGATCGCGCGCGAAGAACGCATGCTCGATCAGAGCGAGGCTAACCGCGAGCTCATACGCAATCTCGCGCACGAGATCAAGAATCCGCTCGGCGGCATCCGCGGCGCGGCGCAGCTTCTCGACCGCGAGCTCGAGCGGCCCGCTCTGCACGAGTACACGCAGGTCATCATGAAAGAGGCGGACCGGCTGCAGCTGCTGATGGACCGGCTGCTGACGCCGCATCGGCTGCCGCGTCCGGCACAAGTCAACGTGCATGAGGTGCTCGAGCGCGTGCGCACGGTCATCCTCGCCGAATTCTCGGGCGTTCACGTGCAACGCGATTACGACACGAGCCTGCCGACGATCGAGGGCGACCGCGAGCAGCTCATTCAGGCGATGCTCAACATCGCGCGTAATGCGGCGCAGGCGATCGTCGCGAACAAGCGTCAGGAGACGCCAGGCGAAATCCGTCTTGAGACGCGCGTTGCGCGGCAGGTCACGCTGGCGCGCAGGCGCTACCGGCACGCGCTCGACGTACGCATCATCGACAACGGTCCGGGAATTCCGGAAGGCATACGGGAGCGCGTTTTCTATCCGCTCGTTTCCGGACGCGAAGGCGGCAGCGGACTGGGCCTCACGCTCGCGCAGAACTTCATCTCGCAGCACCATGGCACCGTGACCTTCGAGAGCCGCGCGGGCAGGACTTTTTTTTCGATTCTGCTTCCCGTGCTCGAAAAGGATGAGGGCGGAGCGCGGAAGGATGAGCAATGAAACCGGTTTGGATCATCGACGACGATCGCTCGATACGGTGGGTTTTCGAAAAAGCGCTCACGCGCGAGAACATCGCCTTCAAGACTTTTTCGTCCGCACGTGAAGCGCTCGCCGCGCTCGACGACGAAACGCCGCAGGTCGTGGTGAGCGACATTCGAATGCCCGGCGAATCGGGGCTCGAGCTGCTGCAGAAGGCGAAGGAGCGCTATGCGAATCTGCCGGTCATCATCATGACGGCGTATTCGGATCTCGAGAGCGCGGTGAGCGCGTTCCAGGAAGGCGCTTACGAATATCTGCCGAAGCCGTTCGACGTGGATCATGCCGTCGAATTGATACGCCGCGCCGTCGACGAAAGCATGCGCCAGGAAACGTCGGCCGAGGTCGCCGAGCCCGCGCGCGAAATCCTGGGCCATGCGCCCGCGATGCAGGAGGTTTTTCGGGCGATCGGGCGTCTCGCGCAATCGCATGCGACGGTATTGATCACCGGCGAATCCGGCACCGGAAAGGAGCTGGTCGCGAACGCGTTGCACCGGCACAGTCCGCGTGCCAGCAGGCCTTTTATCGCCATCAATACCGCTGCGATCCCGCGAGAGCTGCTGGAGTCGGAGCTCTTCGGCCACGAGCGCGGTGCGTTCACCGGCGCGCAGAGCATGCGCCGTGGCCGCTTCGAGCAAGCTGAAGGCGGCACGCTCTTTCTCGATGAGATCGGCGACATGCCGCAGGAGCTGCAGACGCGGCTGCTGCGAGTGCTCTCCGACGGCAACTTCTATCGCGTCGGCGGTCACCAGCCGATCAAGGCGAACGTGCGCGTGATTGCCGCGACTCATCAGGATCTCGAAACACGGGTGCGGCAGGGCCAGTTCCGCGAGGATTTGTTTCACCGGCTCAACGTGATACGTCTGAGGCTCCCGAGCCTGCGCGAACGCCGTGAAGACATTCCACTGCTCGCGAAACACTTCCTTCAGAAAAGCGCGCGTGAGCTGAACGTGGAGTCGAAGCGCCTTTCGGAGACGTCGCTCAAGTATTTGCAGGCACAGGACTGGCCAGGCAACGTGCGTCAGCTCGAAAATGTGGCGCACTGGCTGACGGTGATGGCGCCTTCCGTGAATATCGAAGTAAACGACCTTCCAGGCGAGCTGCGGGCCGACACGACCGCGCCGGGCGTGCAGAACTGGGCGACGGCGCTCGACCGCGAGGCGGAGTCGCAGTTGAATCGCGGCGAGACCGGCATCATCGACGCGCTCACGCGACAATTCGAAAAGACGCTGATCCTGCGTGCGCTTGCGCACACCGGCGGCCGGCGCATCGAGGCCGCGAATCTCCTGGGCCTTGGCCGCAACACGTTGACCCGTAAGATCCAGGAGCTCAAGCTCGACGCGGACAAGGAGTAAGCGAGCGGCCGTAAATACATCCGCAGGCGAGTGAGCGGCGCTACCTGGCAGTCGCCTTCGACGGTGGTTGCATCGTGGGGACTGCCGTGCGCGGATATCCGGCTTTATCGAGCGCTTCGTCCCAGGTCGTCTCGAGATAACCTTTGAGCTGCTGCGAGCCGACGACCAACACCGGCACGTCGAGGGCGCCGGTCGATTTCTGCAAAGCATCGGGCTCTTTCTGAGCGTCACGGACGGTGTGCGGAACACCTCGGCGCGCGAGATGCGTGGCCGCACGCGAGCACGCATCGCCGCAGTCGAACGTCCACAAGGTCACCGGATGAGCTTTCATGGCCTGCTGGACGGAATACGGCAGCGTTGAAGTCTCGATCGTGTTGCCGGTGACTTTGCGCTGCTCGACGTGCTTTGCCGTGGGCGGCGGCGGAGTGTCGCGCCACTCCACGTGCCCTTTTTCGTCGACCCAGCGATAGAGCTGGGCAGCGGGGAGCGAGCCGACAGCGAACGTAAGCATGATTGCAGCCGCGGCAACGTGTTTCACTTTCGCTCCGGGTGACGAAGGCGGCGCCACTCTAGCACCGGCCCCTGTGGGCGCAAAGCGACTTACGTCGCAGTAAGTTGCGGGCGCGCGGATTTGCCGCCGCTGCTGACGAACGAGCCCGCGCGCTTATGCCGCCTCGACCATCCCGCTATGGCGCAGCAGGGCGTCGATGCGGGGCTCGCGGCCGCGGAAGGCAACGAACGATTCGATGGCGGGCCTGCTGCCGCCCACGCCGAGAATCTCGTTCCAGAAGCGCTTGCCGGTCTCCGGATCGAGCACGCCGTGCTCCTCGAAGAGGCTGTAAGCATCCGCCGAAAGCACTTCCGCCCATTTGTAGCTGTAGTAGCCCGCGGCGTAACCGCCGGCGAAGATGTGGGAGAAGTTGTTCGGAAACCGGTTGTACTCCGGCGGGAGTATGACCGCTACCCGCTCTCGGACGCGCCGCAAAAGCTCGAGGGACGTCGTCGGTCCGTCGGGATCGAAGTCGTAATGCAGATGCAGATCGAAAAGAGCGAACTCGAGCTGACGCACCGTCTGCAGTCCGCTCTGGAAGTTCTTTGCCGCAAGCATCTTGTCGAAGAGCGAGCGCGGCAGGCGCTTGCCGGTTTCGACATGCCGGGTCATCGGCTCCACGACGTCCCATTCCCAGCAGAAATTTTCCATGAACTGGCTGGGGAGCTCGACCGCGTCCCATTCGACGCCGTTGATTCCGGATACACCCAGGTAATCGACGCGCGTGAGCAGGTGATGCAGCCCATGACCGAACTCGTGGAAAAGCGTGATCACTTCATCGTGAGTGAAAAGGGCCGGCTTGCCTGCGACCGGTGCCGAGAAATTGCAGTTGAGGTACGCGACGGGCACCTGAACATCGTCGGCTTTGCGACGACGCGTGATCGCTTCGTCCATCCAGGCACCACCGCGCTTGCTGGGCCGCGCATAGAGATCCACATAGAATTCGCCCACGAGGGTGCCCGCGCGGTCGCGTATCGCATAGAAGCGCACGTCGGAATGCCACACCGGGGCTTCTGCGGGCTCGATGGTCAGGCCGTAGAGCGTCTCGACCAGGCGGAACATTCCGGGCATCACCGTCGTCTCGGGAAAGTATTGCTTTACTTCCTGATCGGAAAAAGCGTAACGCGCGACGCGCAGCTTTTCGGATGCGTACGCGAGATCCCACGTTTCCAGGCGATCGAGGCCCAGCTCCGCGCGCGCGAAAGCCGTCAGCTCGTCCAGATCGCGCTGCGCGTACGGCTTGGCGCGAGTCGCGAGCTCGTTCAGGAATTCGAGGACCTGCTGCGGTGAATCTGCCATCTTCGCCGTCAGCGAATATTCGGCGTAGTTCGAAAAGCCCAGCAGCCTCGCCATTTCGCGCCGCAGCTTGAGGATCTCCGCGATGAGCGGCGTATTGTTCCATTCGGGTTTACCGAATTCCGCCGCGCGCGTCACATACTCGCGATACATGAGCTCGCGCAAAGGCCGGCTGTCCGCGTATTGCAGGACAGGGATGTACGAGGGTGCATGCAGCGTGAACTTCCAGCCTTCGCGATCGTCGGCTTGCGCGGCCTCGCGCGCCGCTTCGAGCACGTCCTGCGGTATACCCGAGAGCTCGCTCGTATCCGCCACGTAATGGGCGAATGCGTTCGTCGCATCGAGCAGGTTATCGCTGAAGCGTGACGACAGCTGCGAGAGACGCTCCCGTATCGCCATGAAGCGGGTCTTCTCTTCGGGACCCAGCTCGGCGCCGCCCAGGCGGAAGTCCCGCAGCTCGTTCTCGATGATGCGCGTCTGCGCCGGGGTGAGCGTCTCGAATTCGCCCGAATTCCGGAGCGCCTTGAACTTTCCGTACAAACCCGCGTGCTGCGACAACTCGGTGTAGTACTGAGTGATCTTCGGCAAATTCGCGTTGTAGACCTCGCGCAGCTCCGGGCTGTTCATCACCGCGTTCAGGTGCCCCACCTGACCCCAGGCGCGGCCGAGCCGTTCGTTCGCGTCTTCCAGCGGCTCGACGAAGGCGCCCCACGTCGCCGGAACCGCGGGCCTGACGAGCTTTTCCACGAGCCCGCGATTTTCTTCGAGCAGCGTGTCGACAGCCGGGGTCACATGCTCGACACGGAAATCAGCGAAGCGGGGCAGGCCGGAAAAATCGAGGAGCGGGTTCATGCGGTTTCGAAAGGCGGAGGTTGATCGGTACGGACAGGCTGGAAAGCGGAATTGCCGTGAGGAGCGACAGCAAATATGAGGCCGGTAGCCGGCTTCTTCAAGCTTTGGATGTGTCGCCCGGCGCAGATTCAAGCCAGGATTGAAGAATTTCCGAGGCGGCGGCAGCGTCCAGCGTTTTCACCATATTGCGGACGCCGCTTTCGCGGAGCCGGCTTTCGGCCGCGACCGACGTAAACCGTTCGTCTACGAGCGACACGGGAAGACCGAAGCGACCTTCCAGACGTTGCGCGAAACGGCGCGACAGGCGGCTCAACTCGTGTTCCGTGCCGTCCGCGTGCATCGGCAAGCCGACGACCAGCCGTGCCGGGCGCCAGTCGGCGATGAGCTTCTGGATTTCGCCGAAGCGCCGCTGGTTGTCTTCGGCATCGATCGTCGCGAGCGGGTGCGCGATGCGCACCGCCAGGTCGCCGACGGCAACCCCGATTCTCTTTTCGCCGAAATCGAACGCGAGCACGGTCGTGTTGGTGGCGGGAGGGACAGTCATTTGACGCGCGGGTTCCTCTTCGCCCCTCACTCTCACTCGTCGTGGCGCTTCAGCCGTGACCGGCGACGTCTGAGAGTTTCGCGAAGTCGATGCCGAGGAGACTCATCGCGGCGGACAGTCGCTCCTCGGCCGGAAGATCGAATATCACCTCCGGCTTTGCCTGGACCGTGAGCCACGCGTTTTGGGCGAGCTCGTGCTCGAGCTGGCCGGGTGCCCAGCCGGCGTATCCGAGCGTCACGATCATCTGACGCGGCCCTTCGCCGCGTGCAACCGCCTGCAGAATGTCCTTGGACGTCGTGAGCCCGATTTCAGACCCCACCGCGAGCGTCGATTGCCACGCACCGACGGGCGTGTGCAGCACGAACCCGCGATCGACCTGCACGGGCCCTCCGAAGTGGACCGCGACCGATTTGAACGTTTCCGTCTCCGGGGCGATGCTCACCTGCTCCAGCAGGGCGTGCAGGTTCATCTCCGTCGGACGGTTTACGACCACACCCAGCGCACCCTGGTCGTTGTGCTCGCAAATGAACGTCAGGGATTTCGCAAAGTGCGGATCCACCATGTTCGGCATGGCGATGAGGAAATGCTGGGTGAGATTCACTTTCTGCATATGGGAGTGCCCGGCGCAGCGAGGCACGCGTGCATTGTAAAGGGCACCCCGATGCTCCACAAACGGCGCAAACGCGGCTCCTGCGTGCGCTTCGTAAAAGATGTCACGCTCGTTTGACGCGCCGCGTGCCTCAGACGTTCCTTCGGCTATTTTCGCCAGAAAGCGGGCGTGAATACGACCAGCATCACGAAAAGTTCGAGCCTTCCCAGCAACATGACGAAGGTGCAGACCCACGTCTGGAAGTCGGTCAACGGCTCGATATCGATGCCCGGCAGCCCCGCACCGATGTTGTTCAGGCACCCGACTATGACCGAGAACGCGTTCACGGCGTCCGAGCCGGTGGCCGCGAGGAGCAGCGTTGCCGACACCATCACGGCCGTCCAGATGAAGAAGAAAGCGAGGACGGCAAACACGACATGATTGGAAACGACGTGCTGCCCTACTTTCAGTGGAATCGCGGCATTCGGGTGCACGAGCCTTTTCAACTCGCGGTAAACCTGCTTGTAAAGAATAATGGCGCGCAGCATCTTGATGCCTCCGCCGGTGGAGCCCGAGCAACTCAGGAACGTGCCGAGAAAAAGCACCCACAGCGGTACGAACACCGGCCAGAGCTCGTAGTCCGCGTTCGCGTAACCGGTCGTTGTGCCAATCGACACGACGTAGAAGGCGCCGTAGCGCAACGCGGTCCAGAAATCATCGAAAGGCCCCTTCCACCAGAGCAGCAGGGTGATGCCGGCGATGCTCAACGTCATCACTGCCGCGAACCAGTACGCTTCCGGGTCTCGCGCGTATACCGAGAGCGACCGCCTGTACCAGGCGAGGAAATGGGTGGCGAAGTTAAGCGCGCCCAGCAGCATGAAAACGATGGCGACGAGCTCGATCGCGGGAGAATCGAACTGGCCGAGACTTGCGTCATGCGAGGATAAACCGCCAAGAGAGATCGTAGTGAACCCGTGAATCACGGCATCGAGCCAGTCCATGCCGGCCAGGTGATAACCCACCATACACGCGACGGTCAGTGCGGCGTAGATGAACCACAACCCTTTCGCCGTTTGCGTAATGCGCGGCGTCAGCGACTCCTCTTTCATCGGCCCGGGAATCTCGGCCTTCGAGACCTGCCGGCCGCCCACACCGAGCATGGGGAGAATCGCTACCACCAGCACGATCACGCCCATCCCGCCGAGCCATTGCAGCTCTGCGCGCCAGACGTTGATCGAAGGCGGCAACCTGTCGATCTCGCTGAGCACGCTCGCACCGGTGGCGGTCAACCCGGACACCGCTTCGAAATAGGCGTCGGTGAAGGAGAGCTCCGGTAGTGAAAGCAACAGCGGCACGCTTGCGAAAAGCGCACCGGCCGTCCAGACGATCACCACCAACAGCGCGCCTTCGCGCAGCGCGAGCTCGCGCTTGTAGCGGCGGGTAGCGAGCCAAAGGAACGCGCCGGCCCCGAAGTTGAGGAGCATCGAGATTACGAACCGGGGTTCCTGGCCGTCGTCGTAGATGTGCGCCACGAAAATCGGCAGGGCATGCGTGGCGCTCATCGCCATTGCGATGATGCCGAGCACCGGTGAAAGTGCGAGCAACCAGTGCGGCATCATCGCGTGTATGTCAGAAAAAGCCGATGCTGACCTGGAACAGCTTCTCGACTTTCGACACGATCCGCTTGTTCACGACGAACACGATGACGTGGTCTTCGGGTTCGATCACCACATCGTGGTGCGCCATGATCACGTCGTAATCGAAGCTGGCCTGCGCATCGAGACCGCGCCCGGCACGCTCGCGGCGCCGTACGATCGCGCCAATCGTTGCGCCTTTCGGCAGATCGAGCTCCTCTATGCGGTGGCCGACGACTTTCGACGATTTGCGGTCGCCGTGGGCGACGAGCTCCAGCGCCTCGGCTGCGCCGCGCCTCAGCGAATGCACCGCCACGCAGTCGCCGCGCCGCACCCGTGCGAGCAGCGTGCCGATCGTCGCCTGGGCCGGTGAGATCGCGATGTCGATCTGGCCGGCCTGTACCAGGTTCACGTACGAGCTGCGATTGATGAGCGCGATTACCTTGCGCGCGCCCATGCGCTTTGCGAGAAGCGAGCTCATGATGTTGTTCTCGTCGTCGTTCGTGAGCGCGCAATAGACGTCCATGTCGCCGACGTTCTCGTTCTCCAGCAGCTCTTCGTCGGTGACGTCGCCCGCGAGCACGAGCGTTCGATCGAGCTCGGCCGCGATGCGCTCCGCATGGGCCTTGTTGAACTCGATCAGCTTCGCGTCGTATCGGTGCTCGATCTGCTTCGCGAGGCGTCGACCGATATTGCCGCCTCCGCCGATCATCACCCGCTTTACCGGCTTGTCCATGCGACGAAGCTCGTGCAGCACGTTGCGGATGTTCTCGGCCGCAGCGATGAAGAATACTTCGTCGCCCGCTTCGATGATCGTGTCGCCTTCCGGCAGAATCGGGCTGTCGCCGCGGAAGATCGCCGCCACCCGTGCGTCGATTTGCGGCATGTGTGTGCGCAGGTGGGAAACCGGATGGCCGACGAGCGGCCCGCCCTGGAACGCGCGGACGGCCACGAGGCTCACGCGTCCGGCTGCGAACTCGAGCACCTGCAGCGCCTCGGGAAACTCGAGCAGCTTGTCGATGTAATCAGTGAGTACTTGCTCCGGGCAGATCGGAAAATCGACGGCGAAGTTCTGCGGCGAGAAGATCTCGGGATGCGACAGGTAGTCCGCCGAGCGGATCCGCGCCATCTTCGTCGGTATGTTGAACATCGTGGCCGCGAGCTTGCACGCGACGAGATTGGTCTCGTCGCTTTGCGTGACCGCAAGAATCATGTCGGCATCACGGGCGCCGGCGCTTTCGAGGACCGCGGGATGCGCTGCATTGTCGCGTATCGTTCTCAGGTCCAGGCGATCCTGCAGGTTCTTCAGCCGATCGAAGTTGAGATCGACCACCGTGATGTCGTTCGCTTCGGTGACCAGGCTTTCTGCGACCGTGGAGCCGACCTGGCCGGCGCCGAGGATGACTATTCTCAAGATGCGTGCTGCCGTGCGGAAAAGCGGATTCTAGACTGGCCGTCCGTCGCGAGCCAGCTTACGCGCACGAGCATGCCGCCCGCCTGGTGCGCGATAATCGAAACCGTCATGAGCCGCAGCAAGCGCGTGCCGCGCGTCTATTTTCCCGGTGCGGTCGCCGCCCACGGGGTGAGCGATCTTCCGGCCGAGCAGTCGCACCATGTGTCACATGTCCTCCGGCTGACGGCCGGGGATCGCGTCATTGCGTTCGACGGCACAGGTCACGAGTACGACGCGGTCATCGAGCGCCTGTCCAGGTCGACGGTGACCCTGAGGATGGGCGACGCAAAGCCCGTCGACCGCGAATCGCCGCTTCAAGTGACGCTCGCGCAGGGCATCTCGAGCGGCGAGCGCATGGATTACACGGTCCAGAAAGCAGTCGAGCTGGGGGTTTACGCGATTCAGCCACTCACGACCGAGCGAACGGTCGTCCGTCTCGACAGCGAGCGTGCAGCGAAGCGCGTCGCGCACTGGCGCAGCGTCGCGATCGCCGCGTGCGAGCAGTGTGGACGGAATTTCGTGCCGGAGATCTATCCCGTGATGACACTTGCAGTATGGCTCGGGAAGGCGAGAGCCGGCGTCACATGTCTCACGCTCACGCCGGCGGCGCCGGTGAGGCTTGCCGAAATGGGCCGCATCGCGGGAGCTGTCATCCTGCTCGTGGGACCGGAAGGTGGACTTGCGCCGCACGAGCACGCCGACGCGATCGCGGCCGGTTTCGGTGCGGCGCGGCTTGGGCCCCGCGTGCTGCGCACCGAGACCGCGGCTGTCGCGGCGCTTGCGGCGTTGCAGACGCTATGGGGCGACTTCTGAAGTGCGGCTGCTGTGTTGCTTTAAGAAGCGCCCGTAAGACTTTCCTCGAAAAGCGACTTCACATAAACTCGCGTTCTGCTGAAGACCCGCGTTGCGGCACCGTGACGCGCGAGGCCGGAGCGCTCTATTTCGAAGGCGAATGACAACGGTACGGGCGGCGAAGCCAGCGGCGCGAACGCGCAACCCGTCCGGCGTCAGCGGCTGTCGAGCCAGGATCGGTTCATCGACTGGTTCCAGTCAGTCGCTCCGTACATCCACGCTTTCCGCGGCAAGATTTTCGTCATTGCGTTCGGCGGCGACGTCGTGGCGGATGGACGCTTCTTCGACCTTACGCACGATCTGAACCTTCTCGCCGCGCTCGGGGTGCAGCTCGTGCTCGTTCATGGGGCGCGCCCGCAGATCGAAGCGAGATTGGCCGAGCTCGGGCACAAGACGCGCTTCCACGAGGGCCTGCGCGTGACGGATGATGTCGCGCTCGGCGCGGCCAAGGAAGCGAGTGGACGTCTGCGCGTGGAAATAGAAGCTTTGCTTTCGATGGGTCTGCCGAACTCTCCAATGGCCGGCGCTGACATTCGCGTCGCGAGCGGGAACTTCATTACCGCGAAACCCCTTGGCGTTCTCGAGGGCGTGGACTTCTTGCACACCGGCGAGGTGCGTAAAGTCGATGCGGCAGCCATTCGCAAGCGTCTCTCGGACAACGAGCTCGTGCTGCTTTCGCCCCTCGGCTATTCGCCGACGGGCGAAGTGTTCAACGTTGCCCTGGAAGACGTCGCGGCCTCGACGGCTGCGGCGCTCTCGGCCGAGAAGCTCATTTTTCTCATGGATGCTCCCGGCGTTGCGGGCCGTCGCGGAGAGCTTCTCCGCGAGCTCACCGTCAAGCAGGCGAAAGCGCGCGTGGCGCGGCGCGGCGAAGCGGAGACCGACGTTCAGTATTATCTGCCCGAGGCCGTCAGGGCGTGCGAAGCCGGCGTGAAGCGCGTCCATCTCATCTCCGGCCATATAGACGACGCGCTGCTCCTCGAACTCTTCACGCATAAAGGCGTAGGCACCCTCATCACGCCGGATCCGATCGAGACCTTGCGCCCGGCGCGTCCCGACGATATCGGCGGGATAGTGCAGCTGATCGAACCGCTGGAAGCCGAAGGCATACTCGTCAAGCGCAATCGGAGTCTGCTCGAAAGCGAGATCGGGCGCTTCCTGGTGCTCGAGCACGATCGCGTGGTGATCGGGTGCGCCGCGCTCTATCCGTTTCCGGATGAGCGTGCCGGCGAGCTCGCGGGGCTTGCCGTGCGGCCGGATTTCCGCAACCAGGGTGCGGGCGAGCGGCTGGTGAACGCGATCGAGGTCCGCGCGCGGCGGCTCAAGCTGAAGAAGCTCGTCGTGCTGACTACACGCGCCGAGCAATGGTTCGTCGAGCGCGGCTACACCGAAGCCGATATCGATGCGCTGCCCGCGCCCAAGCGCGAGCTGTACAACTATCAGCGGCGCTCGGTCGTGCTCGTGAAGCGCCTTTAACCGAATGCGCACGGGAAGCGCCATGCCCATGCGATGGCGGCTGCTCCTGGGCAGCGCCGCCGTGCAGCTCTTGATGCTCGCGCTGCTCATCTACAACAGCATCGTCGTCATGGACGCGCGGCTGATCGAGCGCACGCGCATCCATCTCGAGGAGCAGAAACAGCTGCTCAACGCGGCGCTCGCCATGCCGGTCGCGAAAAACGACGCGGAGAAAATACAGGAGGTGCTCGACCACGCGCGGCGCGAGCAGGGCATCTCGTACCTCGTGCTGCTCGATCGCACCGGCAATGTCGTCGCGGCGAGCGGCTGGGATGTGAGCACGCCGCTTCCACCGCGCGAGTCGGTGCTGACCGCGCGAGATCGCGACGACATCTTTCACACCGAAGCCGAGGTCAACGCGCGCGGCGCTCCGTACGGCACGCTGGCCTTCGGTCTTTCGACCGGGTTTATAAAGACCGCGCGCCTGCAGCTTATCCGCGACAACATGGCGATCGGGCTCATCGCGTTGCTGCTCTCCACCGGGCTCACAATCGGCCTTGTGTACTGGCTCACACGGCACCTCTCGGAGTTGAGCGGCGCGAGCAAACGGCTCGCAGCGGGCGACCTGAGCGTACGAGTGCCCGTGCGCGGCGGCGACGAAGTCGCGCAGCTCACGAACGCTTTCAACACAATGACCGAAGCGCTGGCGGGCCGTATCGAAGCACTCGCGGAAAGCGAAGCCAAGTTCAGCGCGATCGCCGACTACAGTTACGACTGTGAGCTCTGGATCAGCCCGAAGGGAAAGCTCATCTGGATCAACCCGCGCGTGCACGACATGTTCGGCTACACGCCGGAAGAGTGTCTTGCGATGCCCACATTTCCGGTACCTTTCCTCAGCGGGAACGAAACGCGCCGCGTCACGCGCGAGATCCGCAGGGCGCTCCGCGGCAATACCGGACACGATTTCGAGTTTCGTGTGCGTCGCAAGGACGGCACGGAGTTCTGGGCCGCCTCCGACTGGCGCCCGATTTACGACAAGAGCGGCGGATACCAGGGCATCCGGATCAGCATCCGCGATATCACGAAGCGCAAGGAAGCCGAGGACCAGCTCGAGGCAACGGTCGTGGAGCTCAAGGATTCACAGGCCGTGCAGCAGGAGTATCTCGGCCGCGCGCTCGACGAGCATGCACGGCTGGCGGCGCTGCTTGCTGCGATGGACCGCGGCATACTTTTCGTGTCGCATGACAATCGCGTCGTGTACAGCAATCCCGCGTTCAGCCGCATATGGCCGCTGCCTTCCGGAACGCGCGTCATCGGGTGCTCGCCGCAGGACCTCGTCGTCGCTTCGGCCGAATTGCTCGCGCGGCCCGAGGAACAGTCGCACCATGTTCTCGTGCAGCCGCGCGCAGGCGAAGTCTCCGGCACCTACGAGATACAGATGGCCGACGGCCGGCTCGTGATGCAGCAGGGTCATGCCGTCAAGGATCCGCGCGGACGCGCGGCAGGCTATCTGTGGCTGTTCGAAGACATCACCCGCGAGCGTCAGACGGCGGAACAGCTCATCTATCTCGCGGAGCGCGATGCGCTCACCGGACTCTATAACCGGCACCGCTTCAACGAAGAGCTTGCGCGCATGATCGCCGACGCGCAGCGCAACACCTCGCGCGTCGCGCTGCTTTTCTTCGATCTGGACGATTTCAAGTACATCAACGACACGTTCGGCCATCGCGCGGGCGATGCGATGCTGATCCGTGTTGCCGGTGAAGTTGCGGGGCAGGTGCGCCGCAACGAGCTTTTCAGCCGGCTGGGCGGCGACGAGTTCGGGATTCTCGTGCCCGATATTTCGGACGACATGCTGCGCGTGCTCGCCGAGCGCATCACGCGCTCGATCGCCTCGGTCTGTTTCCAGTTCGAAGGAGAGAACCTGCGGCTCACAACGAGCCTGGGAATCGCGGTCTATCCGGACCACGCCGACAACGCCGAGGATCTGATCGGCCGCGCGGACATGGCCATGTATATGGCGAAGGAGGCCGGGAAGAACGCATGGCGCGTCTACCGGAGCGACCTCGATACATCGACGCAGATGGTGGCGCGGCTCTCATGGAACGACCGTATCATTCACGCGCTGGAAAACCACTTGATGACGCTGCAGTACCAGGGCATCTACTCGACCGCCGACAACCGCCTCTCTCATTTCGAGGTGCTGGTACGCATGCGCGACAAGGACGATACGAACCGGCTGCTCATGCCGGCCCAGTTCATACCGGTGGCCGAGAAGTCCGGGCAGATCATCGAGATCGACAAGTGGGTGGTGCGCGAAGCGATACGCATGCTGGCCGAAAACGATTCGATACCGGCGATCGCGGTGAACATATCGGGCCGGTCGTTCGACGAACCGACACTGCCGCAGTACATCGCAGAGCAGCTCAAGCGCCGCGCCGTCGCCCCGCGGCGCCTGCTCGTCGAGCTTACGGAGACTTCGGCCGTCTCCGACCTTCACGACGCCCAGCGATTCATCGAGGCACTGCGCCAGACCGGCTGCATTGTTTGCCTCGATGATTTCGGCACGGGTTTCTCCTCTTTCGCGTATCTCAAGCACCTGCAGGCGGACGCCGTGAAAATCGACGGGCTTTTCATCCGCAACCTGCCGCATGACCAGGACAACCAGCTTTTCGTGAAAGCGATGGTGGCAGTGGCGAAAGGTCTGCATAAATCGACCATCGCGGAGTGCGTGGAAGACCAGGAAACGCTCGAAATGCTGAAGGGCTTCGGAGTGGATTCGGCGCAGGGCTATCACTTCGAGAAGCCGCAGGACGACCATCCGATGATGATGACGATGATGGCGCGGCGGAACCGCGAGCTGCCGCTCGGGACGTAACCGCTTACGGTTTTGGCGGGACGTACCCCGCCGCGCGCTCGGCGCCCTCGCCGAAGAAGTGTTTTTCCATCTGCTGCGCCAGGTAATCGCGCGCTTTTTTGTCCGCGAGATTGAGCCGGTTCTCGTTCACGAGCATTTTCTGCAGCTCGAGCCACTGCTTCCACGCGTCCTTCGATACGTTCTCGAAAATGCGCCGGCCGAGCTCGCCGGGGTAGGGCGGGAAGTCGAGTCCTTCGGCTTCGCGGCCGAGTTTCACGCAATTGATCATTCGTGCCATGAAGGAAGCTCCTGCGATGTCGATGCCCGATTTTACCGCCGGAGCGTCTGAACCCCGCGCGCCGTTCCAAGCAGCAGCACGTCGGCCGGACGGCGTGCGAACAGCCCGTTGGTCACGACACCGGGTATCTGGTCGAGCGTCGTTTCGAGCTCTTCGGGCCGGGTGATCTCCAGTCGGTGCACATCGAGGATCACGTTTCCGTTGTCCGTAACGAAACCGGCCCGCCACTCCGGCTCGCCGCCGAGCTTCACGAGCTCGCGCCCGACGAACGAGCGTGCCATGGGGATCACTTCGATCGGCAGCGGAAAGCGCCCGAGAACGTTCACAAACTTCGTCTCGTCCGCGATACAGACGAAGGTGCGTGAGACCGCAGCGACGATTTTCTCCCGCGTGAGCGCCCCGCCGCCGCCCTTGATCATCGCGAGAGAGCGGTTGATTTCGTCGGCGCCGTCGACATATACGGTGAGCTCGACCACGTGGTTCAAGTCGATGACGTCGATTCCCGCCGCAGCAAGCCTTTGCGCGGTCGCTTCGGAGCTCGACACGGCGCCATCGAACTTGTGTTTGATCCTGGCTAGCTCCGCGATGAAAAAATTCACCGTGGAGCCGGTGCCGACGCCGATGATGCCGCCGACCGGCACGTGCGCGATCGCCGCGCGGGCGACCGCTTGTTTGAGCTCGTCCTGGGTCACAGGCGAATGGTAACAAAACGGCGGCCGTAAGCCGCCACGGAGGAGGCGGGTATCGGAGGAGGCCGGCTCCTGCTACCCTTGCCGCCCATGAAAAAGCACGATTATCTGGAGCGCATACTCACCGCGCGAGTGTACGACGTCGCGACGGAGACGCCTCTCGAGCTCGCACCAAATCTCACGCGTCGCCTCGGTAACAACCTGTGGTTGAAGCGCGAGGACATGCAGCCCGTCTTCTCGTTCAAGGTGCGCGGCGCTTACAACAAAATGGCGCGACTGCCGCCAGGGGAGTTGAAGCGCGGCGTTATCGCGGCTTCCGCCGGAAACCATGCGCAAGGCGTCGCGCTTGCGGCGCAGACGCTCGGCTGTGCTTCGACGATCGTCATGCCGGTGACGACGCCGCAGATCAAGGTCGATGCGGTTCGCGCGCGCGGCGCGAAAGTGATCCTTCACGGCGACTCTTACGACGAAGCGTACGAGCACGCCCGCGACATCGAACGCACCAAAGGGCTCACGTTCGTGCATCCGTACGACGATCCTGACGTCATTGCGGGTCAGGGCACGATCGGGATGGAAATCCTGCGCCAGCATACGCAGGCGCTGCATGCGATATTCGTCCCGATCGGCGGCGGCGGGCTGATCTCCGGGATCGCCGCATACGTGAAGCGGCTGCGGCCCGACGTTCGCATGATAGGCGTCGAACCCGTGGACGCGGATGCGATGTACCGCTCGCTCAAGGCGTCGCGACGCGTGAAGCTCGATCAGGTCGGCCTTTTCGCGGACGGCGTGGCGGTGAAGCAGGTCGGCTCGGAGACGTTCCGGCTCTGCCGGGAGCTCGTCGACGAAGTCGTGCTCGTGGATACCGATGCGACGTGCGCTGCGATCAAGGATGTTTTCGAGGACACGCGCGCGATCCTCGAGCCCGCGGGCGCGCTGGCGATAGCCGGCGCCAAAGCCTACTTCGCGCGCAGCGGCATTCGCGGCGTCAATGCCATCGCCGTCGCCTCCGGCGCCAATATGAACTTCGACCGGCTGCGGTTCGTCTCCGAAGAGGCCGAGCTTGGCGAGGCACGCGAAGCGATCATCGCGGTCACGATTCCGGAACGCCCCGGAAGCTTCAAGACGTTCTGTTCGCTGGTGGGCGCCCGCAACATCACGGAATTCAATTACCGTTACGGGGACGCGCGAGTGGCGCACGTCTTCGTGGGGGTCCAGGTCCGGGACCGGACGGAAACGCAGGCGCTCGTCCGATCGTTGCGCAGCCACGGCCTCGAAGCGCTCGATTTCACCGACAACGAGCTCGCCAAGCTCCACGTGCGTCATCTCGTCGGCGGTCACGCCCCCGAGCGGATGGACGACGAGATGCTCTATCGCTTCGAATTCCCGGAACGCCCGGGCGCGCTCATGAAGTTCCTGAATGCGATGAGCCGTGGCTGGAACATCAGCCTTTTCCACTATCGCAACCACGGTGCGGATTACGGGCGCGTCCTCGTCGGCATGCAGGTGCCTCCGCAGGATAAGAAGAAATTCGGAACTTTCCTGGAAGGGCTCGGCTATCCGTACCAGGATGAAAGCGCCAATCCGGCCTATCGCCTCTTCCTCGGTTGAGGCGCGCGTTAGAGCGAGCGGTCAAAGCCCGGAATAAGGGACGAAAACCCCCGCAATTAAAACTCTCGAGCGGCGGCCCGGTCGAATTCCTGGTCCGTCGTGTGCTTGTTGTCCATTCGGCGCGAGCTCACGTCTTTGCTTTTGACGTTTGCAGCCGTAATCGCAGCACGGGCTTCACGCGTTGAAGCATGGACTCGCAAGAGAGCGCTGGAAAACGGTTAAACTTTGGCGGAAGGCATGGTCAGCTTTTCATTCTCAGGTATCGCGCGGCTGCTTTTACTCGCGGCGGTGCTCGTGTCTCCGAACGTGGCGAGCGCAGCACCCGAAGACGATTTCCTCGCGGCGCGTGATGCATATCGCGCCGGCGATGCCCGCAAGGTCGATTTTTACGCGAGACGCCTCAGCAACTACGTGCTCGAGCCGTATGCCGCGTTCTGGCAGCTTCGGCTCCGGCTGGATGACGCGAGCCCGGCAGAAGTCCGGCGTTTCATGGCGAACTACGCCGAGACCCCCGTCGCCCGCAGCATGCTTGGAGAGTGGCTGAGGCAGCTCGGGAAGACCGGCCAGTGGGAGCAGTTCGATCAGGAGCACCCGCGGTACACCGGCGAAGACCTCGACATCGCGTGCTACGCGGTGCAATCGAGGATGCGTGCGGGCCAGGGCGAAGCGCTGGCGCAGGCGCGGTCACTCTGGTTCGTTCCGCGGGAGCTCCCGGAAAACTGCTCGCCGCTGTTCAACGCGCTCGCGCAGGACCAGCGTCTTACGCAGGACGACGTGTGGACGCGTGTGCGTGCCGGCCTCGAGGCAGGCCAGGTCGCGCTGGCGCACAAGGCCTGGCAGTACCTTCCCGCCGGCCAGCAGCCTGACTACCGCACGCTTACGCTGGTTTCGTCGAATCCCGGTGGATACCTCGAGAGGAACGCCTTCGATCTGAGAAGCCGTGCCGGGCGCGAGACCGCGATGTTCGCCGCGTACCGCCTCGCCCGCACTGCGCCGACGCAGGCTGCCGCACATTGGGCGCGTCTCGAACCGCGGTTCAGCCCCGAAGAGCGTGCGTACGTCTGGGGTCAGATCGGCCAGTTCGGCGCGATGAGACACGAGCCGGAAGCGCTGGTGTGGTTCGGGAAAGCAGCCGACCTTTCGGACGTCCAGCTCGGGTGGAAAGTGCGCGCGGCACTGAGGCAGCGCGACTGGCGGGAAGTGCTCGGCGCGATCGACGCCATGACGGACAAGGAGCGGGAACAGGCCGCGTGGCGTTACTGGAAAGCGCGCGCCTTGAAAGCGCTCAGCATACGCCCTGAAGAAGCGGCCGCGCTCCTGAAGCCTCTCGCCTCCGAGTACAACTTCTACGGTCAGCTCGCGCTCGAGGAGCTTGGAGATCGTATTTCGGCTCCGCCGGTTGCATACAAACCGGGGCCACAGGAGATCCGGGCGATGTCCGAGAATCCCTCGATCCGCCGTGCGCTCGAGCTCTACAGGCTCAACCTGCGCGTGGAAGCCGTGCGCGAGTGGATCTGGGCCATCCGGAATTTCAACGATGCCCAGCTCCTTACCGCCGCCGAAGTCGCCAGGCGCCACGAGCTTTACGACCGTACGATCAACATGGCGGACAAGACCGACAGTCTCCACGATTTCAC
>DASRIK010000004.1:0-2344 GCA_035650035.1 Burkholderiales bacterium
TGTGAACGTCCGGCTGCGCGATAAAACCGAAGACGGTCACGAGAGGCCAGGTGAGCACGCGCGTTTGTTTTCGCGGCAATGAGGCCACGGTCTCGACCCAGCGCCCGAATCTCTGCTCGATCGCGCCCGAACCGTGAAGAAAATCGTACAGGCCTTCCGCAAAAGTGCGCGCGCCCTCGTGCGACTTGACCGCGTCGCGCAACGCCATCTTCTCGAACGAAAAAATCATGCTGTGGCGCGAGCGCTGTTCCACACGAACGGCGCGGGCGGCGATCTCCGCGAACTCCCGCTCGCGGAGGAGCCGACGGAACTCTTCCTGCCGGAGCGCCTCCTGCCAGCGTTCGTGCGTCTCCCATTTGTAGTCGCGTTCCCAGTCGAGATAGGTCTCGTCGCGAAAGCCTCCGCGGAAAAAGCGAAGAAACTTGCGCCGGCAGCGCAGCGCACGCGACGCGCTCGGCCGGGTCCGCTGCACGGCAGACTTGTTCATCAGGAGTTACGCGCCACGGCGTCGCGACGGGGGCGGCGTGGCAAGCCAGAAGAAGAGCGAACCTAATGCGGCGAGCAATGAAAGAATCGTGAAGCCCATCTGATAGTTGCCGGTGAGATCCGCGAACGCACCGGCGACGAGCGGGCCCGCGATGTTGCCGAGTACCGTGATCAGAGACGAAAGTCCGATGATCAGTCCGATCGAGCGGCGGCCGAAGTAATCCGCGCGTATCGCCTGCATGAACGGGCCTCGCAATCCCCAGCCGACACCATGCACGAGGGCAGCAAGCACGAGCATGACGGGCCCGACTGCGAACGTGAGCATGAGCAGCCCCGCTGCATGCATGAGCATGCACGCGGCGGCTACTTTGCGTTTCGCGAACCGGTCGCCGACGGCCCAGCCGAGCATGACGCCGAAGAACTGCCCGGCCGTCACGAGCGTGAAAACGAGAGAGGCCAGCGCGAGCGAATAACCCAGTCCCTCCTTGATGTGCGTGATGGCATGCACGTTCACCGCCTGCACGACGAGCAGCGAAAACCCGTGCCCCAGCGAAATCAGCCAGAACGCACTCGTGCGCAGCGCTTCGCGCGCGCTGAATGCCGGCTCGGCCGTGATCTCGGTATGCCTTGTGTCTTTTGGCGCCGGCGGCAGACCGTCTATGGTCTGGCCGTGATCCTCGGGTCGGCTTCGGATCATCCGCGCGAGCGGCCAGCCGACCACGATGGCGATGACGCCCGATGCGAAAGCGGTCACGCGCCAGCCGAACGTCTGGATCGACAGACCGACCAGCACGACGAACATGCCTCCGAGCGCACTGCCGAACTGCATCATCGAAAGCGCGCGCGCGCGTCGCTTTTCGAACCATTGGATGATCGTCACGCTGATGGGAAAGTTGCTGCACATGCTCGAGCCGAGCGCGACGATGACGAACGCGCCATAAAACGTCATCAATGAATCGACCTGGCTGAGCAGCATGAAGCCGATGCCGAACGTCACGATGCCGGCGCGGATCATGCCTTGCGATCCGAAGCGGTCGATCATCCATCCGAGCACCGGACCGAGCAGTGCGCTTTCCGTGGATTTCAGCGCGGCGGCGCCGGAAAGCGCGGTCTTGCTCCAGCCGCGCTCCTCGACGAGCACCGCGACGTAGGCGCCGAAAGCCTGGTTGAGCAGCAGGCTTTGCAGAAACTGCAACGCGCCGCCGGCGGCCACGATGCGCCAGCCGTAAAAAGTCTTCATAGGTGCCCGGCAGGATAACGCAACTCCCGCGGCACGCGACGAGCACGCAAGCCGTGGTCCAGATCGTGAACAGGGGTGCACCGTGTTCTTGCAGTCAGGAAGCGCCGCATATTGAAGTCGTTCCCAAAATGAACGATGCTAGCCGTTCGAGAGAAGGGGGGCTCCAGATGAACGACGCAGTCACCACCAGCACCACGCACCTGTCGCCCGAGACGGTGCTTGCGCAGATGAAGAAGCACGGCGTCACCCACGTCGTCTGGCTGCCGGACAGCGAAACGAACTGGCTCTACCTGCTGATGAAAGCGGAGCCGAGCCTCACGCTCGTCGCAGTGCCCCGGGAGGGTCTGGCGATGTCCGTCGCCTCCGGTCTCCATGCCGGCGGTAAGAAACCGCTCGTGCTCATCCAGAACACGGGACTCATGGAATCGGGCGATTCCATTCGTGGCTGGCTGCTCGGCATGGAAGTGCCGGTCGTGCTGATGGTGGGCTTGCGCGGCTGGACGCGGCACGGGATCACCACCGATACGGCTGCCGTTTACACCGAGCGCTTCCTCAACGCATTCAACATCAACTATTACCTGGTCGAGAGCGACGCCGACGCTTCACGCATCGAAGTGG
>DASRIK010000005.1:0-2624 GCA_035650035.1 Burkholderiales bacterium
ATGGCCGGCGATCTTTCGCTCACGCGTCTTCTGCTCGGTCTCGGCCTGCGGCAGTACTCGATGCATTCCGCCCACCTGCTCGACGTCAAGCAGCGCATCCTGCAGTCGAACGCGGCGCAGCTGAAGCCTCTGGCGCTCCGGATGCTCCGCGAGAACGACCCCGACCGGCTGCACACGTTGCTGCAGAGGCTCAATGCTTGAGCCTCCCTGCTTGGGTGTGCCACCTCAGAAGAAAACCCCTGGTGTCCCTCTGAGGTGTGCACCGGCCGATAAATCGGCGCCCGCCCGCCAGGAAAGGAGGCTCACGGAGGGAAACCATGGGTCTCCTTCCGTGTCGTTACCGGCGCTATGGCGCTGCGCTGCGCGAGCGGTGATTGGCACGGACGCGGTTGTTGACACGTAAGGACAGCTCGGAGTAATTTGGGCGCAGCGCCGATTTGATATCAGCTTGCGGGCGCTTAATAAATACGGCTAAAGAGATGACCTGGAATCTCTCGAACCCGGTGCGAGCGCGTAAGCCCACCGGGTTTTTGCATTTATGGATACGATAATCAACAAAGCGCCGGATACTCACTCCGTCGGCATCATCGCGCCGCAGATCGCGCGTTTCACCGAACCGCTTCGGCTGAAAAGCGGCGCGGTGATCGACGAATACCAGCTCGCGTACGAGACATACGGGACGCTCAACAGCGACCGCTCGAACGCGGTGCTGATCTGTCACGCGCTCAACGCCTCCCATCACGTGGCCGGGTTCTACGCCGATCAACCGACGAACTACGGCTGGTGGGACAACATGATCGGGCCGGGCAAGCCGGTCGACACGCGGCGGTTCTTCGTCGTTGGCGTGAACAATCTCGGCGGCTGCCACGGATCAACCGGACCGGCGAGCATCAATCCGCGGACGGGAAAGCCCTGGGGCGGCCGGTTTCCGGTGGTTACGGTGGAGGACTGGGTTGCGGCACAGGCACGGCTCGCTGACAGGCTCGGCATCGATCGATTCGCGGCAGTCATGGGCGGGAGCCTGGGTGCGATGCAATCGCTGCAGTGGACGATCAGTTATCCCGACAAGCTCTCGCACTCGGTGGTAATTGCCTGCGCGCCCAATCTCTCGGCCCAGAACATTGCCTTCAACGAGGTCGCCCGGCAGGCGATCGTGAGCGATCCCGATTTCCACGGCGGCGACTACTACGAGCAAGGCGTGAAGCCGCATCGGGGATTGCGCGTCGCGCGAATGATCGGACACATCACCTATTTGTCTGACGACGAGATGGCTTCCAAGTTTGGCCGACAGCTGAAGAACGGCAAGTTCAGCTATTCCTTCGACACGGAATTTCAGATCGAGTCCTACTTGCGCTATCAGGGCGACAAGTTCTCCGACTATTTCGATGCGAATACGTATCTGCGGATCACCAAAGCGCTCGACTATTTCGATCCGGCTTTCGAGCACGGCGGCAACCTGACGCGTGCGCTCGCCATCGCCAAGGCCGCTTTCCTCGTCGTGTCTTTCACCACGGACTGGCGCTTTTCTCCCGAGCGCTCCCGCGAGATCGTCAAGGCGCTGCTCGACAACCGCTGCGACGTCACATACGCGGAAATCGATGCGCCGCACGGCCACGACGCATTTCTGCTGGACGATCAGCGCTATCACCGCCTCGTCGCCGCCTACTTCGATCGCATCGCCGATCAATGCCGGGCATGAAAAACGGCAACGGCACGGCCGCACATCGTCCCGATTTCGCGGCCATCGCGGGCTGGATCAACAGCGGTTCCAGCGTGCTCGACCTCGGATGCGGTGACGGGACGCTGCTGCGCTACCTGAAGGAGACGCGCCGCACGACCGGCTACGGCGTCGAGATCGACGACAGCGGCGTCCTCGCGTGCGTGAAGAACGGCGTAAGCGTCGTACAGAGCGACCTCGAGCGCGGTCTCTCCGGTTTCGGGGATGGTTCGTTCGATTACGTGGTGCTCTCGCAGACGCTGCAGGCGATGAAGAACAGCGAGATCATCATTCGCGAGATGCTTCGGGTAGGCCGCGAAGGGATCGTCACGTTCCCGAACTTCGGCTACTGGAAGAATCGCCTGGAAGTGTTGCGAGGGCGCATGCCGATTTCGGAAAACCTGCCTTACGAATGGTTCAACACGCCGAACGTGCGCTTGTGCACCGTGGCCGATTTCGAACGATTCTGCAGCGAGCGGGGAATACGCATCGTCGAGCGTAAGGTCCTGACGCACGGTAAGCCGGTGAACGTGCTGCCGAATCTTCTAGGCGCGCTCGCGGTCTACCACTTCGGAAACGGCCGCAAAGCGTAAGAGTGCCTCATTATGTTAGGCACTCTAAGTCACCGACGTACGGCGGGCGATACGCCCGCAGCGTCTCCGACGGTCGTTGCTTCGGTCTGAGGTATCTCCGCGCCCGCCACGCGGCCGTTCCGCGCCGCTTCTGCCCGCGCGGCGCACCAGATCAGCACGAGCACGGGCAGTCCCAGGCACGCTGTCGCCACGAAAAACGTGACGTAACCGAAGTGGTCGACGGTCCAGCCGGACCAGCCGGCGATCAACTTGGGGAGGAGCAGCATGACGGAGCTGAACAGCGCGTACTGAGTGGCGGAGTACGCAACGTTCGT
>DASRIK010000006.1:0-2084 GCA_035650035.1 Burkholderiales bacterium
ACATGGCGAGGCGCATCGACGACGAGTCGCTCGCGGTGGATGAAAACTCGGTCCTCGTGCTCAAGAATGGCGGCCCGCTCGGCGGCCCGGGGATGCCGGAATGGGGACAGCTGCCGATCCCGAAGAAGCTGCTGAGAAAAGGCATTCGGGACATGGTGCGGATTTCCGACGCGCGCATGAGCGGCACGTCCTACGGCACCTGCGTCTTGCATGTTGCGCCCGAGTCTTATGTCGGCGGCCCGCTCGCGTTCGTGCAGGACGGCGATCTGATCGAGCTCGATGTGGGGGCGCGAAAGCTGGAGCTCAAAGTGAGCGACGCCGAGCTGGCAGAGCGGCGCGCGAGCTGGAAGCAAGCCGAGCCGCGGTTCACGCGCGGCTATGGCGCGCTTTTCGCGCGGCACATCACGCAGGCGGACAAAGGCTGCGACTTCGATTTTCTGCACGGGGGCTCCCCCACTCCGGACCCCGAGATACATTGATACAGCCGTCGCGTCGCCCTGGCGAAAGCCAGGATCCCCTTTGAAGCTCAACTTGGATCCCGGCGTACGCCGGGATGACGTCATCCGGATCGGGTGCGGGATGACGTCGTGAGTCACGCGTTCTCGAGGGCCGGCACGGCGCTCGTCGTCGCGGCCGCGATCGTCGTCTTCTTTCTGCCGCCGCCCGCCGGCTACTCGCCGCAGACCATGCACGCAGCGGCGCTGTGCGTGCTGGTGATCGGCTTGTGGGCGCTCGCCGCATTGCCCGAGCACATCGTGGCGTTGCTCTTTTTTCTGCTGGCGATGGTGCTTGCGATCGCTCCCGCGCAGGTCGTCTTCTCGGGCTTCGCATCGGGGACGCTGTGGCTCGTGCTGGGCGGGCTGATTCTCGCGGAAGCCGTGAACCAGACAGGCCTCGGTGTTCGCTTCGCGCGGCTCCTCATCGGCGATCGCGCGCTCTCTTATCGCGCGCTCATCGCGACGGTCGTCCTGGTCTGCTCGCTCATGTGCATCGTGATGCCTGCGACGGTGAGTCGTATCCTGCTGCTTCTGCCGATCATGGCCGGCGTCGCGCATCGACTGGGTCTGAAGGCCGGCAGCGTGGGCTACGAAGGCGTCGCGCTCGCGGTCATCATGACCAATTACCAGGTGGGGACCGCCTTCCTGCCCGCGAATGCGCCGAACCTCGTGCTCGCGGGCGCGGCGGAAACGCTCTACGGGATCACGTTCATTTATGGCGAGTGGCTGCTCGTGCAGCTTCCGGTAATGGGCATACTGAAGGGCGTCCTGATCGTCGTGCTCATCTGGATCCTCTTTCCCGATGAGACCAGGGCGTCAGCCGCGCACGAGGCGCACTCGCCGTTGAGCGGGGAAGAAAAGCGTCTCGCCGCGATTCTGCTCGTCGCCGTCGTGCTGTGGGCCACCGATTTTGCGCACGGCGTGCATCCCGGCTGGATCGGATTGGGCGCCGGAGTCGCCACGCTGCTGCCTCACGTTGGAGTCATGCCGGTGACGAGCTTCACCGAGCGCGTGAAGTTGATCCCGTTCTTCTATATTGCGTCGATCCTCGGTCTCGGCGCCGTGATGGTAGAGACGGGACTCAGCCGGGCGCTCGGCGATATCCTGCAGGCGGGCCTTCGGCTCGAGCCGGGGCGTGACGCGACGAACTTCGCGATACTCACGCTGCTCTCGACATTCACCGGCGGCCTGGTTACGAACGTCGCGCAGCCCGCGTTGCTCGCGCCGCTCGCGAGTCATTTTGCCGAGGCGACCGGCTGGCCGCTCAAGGCAGCGCTCATGACGATCGTGCTCGGATTCACGACAGCCGTCTTCCCGTTCCAGGTGCCGCCGATGCTCGTCGGCGTGCGCGTTGCGGACTTGAAAATGCGCCGCGTGCTGCGCATCACCGTGCCAGTCGCCGTGCTGAGCCTGGCTGTGCTGCTGCCGATCAACTATGGGTGGTGGCGTGCCATTGGATATTTCGGACGCTGAACCAGCCAGGGAAACGATGTGCCTCCAAACGGATGTCGGAAAACTTTACAGCGCGGTTTTGGATGTGAAACGTAACTCTCGGGAATACAAGGACTTCGGCGGCATTTTTTGGTT
>DASRIK010000007.1:0-2463 GCA_035650035.1 Burkholderiales bacterium
CCTCCCCGCCATGACCTCGGTCATGGCCTCTACGCCGCCCTTGTACGGAACGTGCACAGCTTGTACGCCCGCGCTAAAGCAAAAGCGTTCTGCGCTCAGATGCGATGCAGTCGCGACGCCCGGAGAGGAGAAGTTGAATGCACCCGGCTTCGCCTTCGCTGCGGCGACGAGATCGCGGACTGTCCTGATCTGGCGGCCGGGTGGAACCACCAACGCAAACGGCGAGACACCGAGCGGCACGACAGCCGCAAAATCTCGCGCCGGATGGTAGCTGAGGTTGCCATAAAGCGCAGGCGCGATCGCGTGCGCAGACGACGTGACGAGCAGCGTATATCCGTCGGGAGGTGACTTGGCGGCGAGGTGGGAACCAATCGTCATCCCTGCGCCGGGCCGGTTTTCCACGACGATGTTCTGACCGAGCTGCACTGAGAGCTGCTCGAATACGACTCGGGGGACGATGTCGGCGACGCTGCCGGCTGCGATTGGCGCGATCGCCCGCAGCGGCTTCGTAGGCCAGCTCTGTGCATGGGCGGCGATGCCTATCGGCCCCAATACGAGCGTGGACAGCACGATTAGATAACTGTGCTTCATAACGCCCTCCTGATCGCAAGTTGGAGAGGGGGTGCGACGTGCACTTGCCACGCGCCAAGCGTAGGTTCCTTGCGATGCATGCGTCCAATACATATATTATCTAGCCTACGATGCCAAACCGGCATAAGCAGGCCGCCATGGATCTAAGACACGCGCGAACCTTTGTCACCGTAGCCGAGCTCGGCACCGTTTCGAGGGCGGCGATCCGCCTGCGCATCGCCCAGCCTGCTCTGTCGCGGCAGATCAGCAATCTCGAGCACGAGCTCGGTTTCAAGCTCTTCGATCGTGTGGGACGGCGTCTCGTGCTCACTGGTGAGGGCGAGCAGTTGCTTGGCGACTGTCGTGGTCTGCTGAGCTACGCGAGCGCGCTTGGGGAGCGCGCGCAACTCCTTCGCCGTGGTGATACCGGCACGCTGAAGGTGGCAGCCTCCCCTCAGTTCATTGAAGGCGCCATCTCCGATTTCCTGCACCGATACACGCAACGCTATCCCAACGTGCAGGTGAAGTTGACGGAAGCGATTACGTGGTCGGACACGCTGGAAATGCTCGAACGCGGCGAGATCCACCTTGGCCAGAATCTCCTTCGCGCGGTTCAGGCCGGCGATACGCGCTTCGCGAACCAGCCGCTAGAGCCAATCGAACTACTTGCCGCGTTTCAACCGCCGCTGATGCCGAGCAAAAGCGCAGGAATCGAGATTGCGCAGCTCGCAGCTTTTCCGCTGCTCGTGCTGGACGCAAGCTTCGTATCTCGCCGCTCGTTTGATGCCACCTGCCGTCTGGCGGACGTCGCAGTCAATATCGTGTTCGAGAGCCGAACACCGCACACGCTGCTGGCGATGGCTGAAAAGGGTCACGGTATTGCAATCGTGCCTTCGGCAGTGCGCATCGACCGGTATTCGCTGCGCGTCGCTCGGGTGACTTACAGGGGCAAGGCGTTGCGCGAACCGTTGGCGTTCTTCTGGGACAACCGGCGCCCCTTGCCTTCGTATGCCGCCGCGTTTTGCACGATGCTCGCGGACTACCTGCGTGAGGTGTTCCCGATTTCGCGACCATCGGCACGCAAACGCGTTGCTACCGTGATGCGAGGGGTTACGCGGCGGCCCGCGCGAACAAAACCCCGGGCGGAGTTGAACAAGTAGCGTACAGTAGTCACCCCCGGGTTTCCCGAATTCCTACGGAGTCCACGTCGATGGCACGCATACCCTATGCCGACGAGAAAAATCCCGAAGTCGCCGAACTCGCCGCCCAAATCGTGAAAGAGCGCGGCAAGATACATAACCTGTACAAGATGCTGCTCAATAGCCCGCCGGTCGCGCGCGGGTGGCTCAACCTGCTGACTGCCGTGCGCCAGCACGCGAAGCTTTCGGGCAAGTTCCGCGAGCTCGCGATCCTGCGCGTCGCGGTGGTGAACGGTGCCGACTACGAATACCAGAGCCACGTCCCCTTCGGTCTCAAGGAAGGGCTCACGCAGAAGCAGATCGACGGGCTGCCGAACTGGGAATCGTCGGACGCCTTCAATGCGGCCGAGCGCGCGGTGCTCGCTTACACGGACTCGATGACGAAAGAGATCCACGTTCCGGACAGCAAGTTCGAGCCGCTCCGGCCGCACTTCGATGCGCGCGAGCTCGTCGAGCTTACCGCGACGATCGCTGCGTACAACCTCGTTTCACGCTTCCTCGAAGCGGTGAAGATCGACCACGAAAGCGAACCCGAAAAGGTTTGATTGCACATCCAAATAGGCGAAGCCCACTGGGGCGAAGTCCACCAGGCCGAAGTCCACCAACGGAGGAGACATGGCCGAAACACGCAAAGTCATCATCACCTGCGCCGTCACCGGCTCGATCCATACCCCGTCGATGTCGCCGCACCTGC
>DASRIK010000008.1:0-2446 GCA_035650035.1 Burkholderiales bacterium
GAACGCCTCCTCGAGAAGCGCGGGATCGTCGCGGACGACGCCCATGTCCAGCACCTCGCAGCCGAGCCGCTCCAGCATCGCGTATATCGTGTAGCGGTTGCTGTCGTAGATCTGGCCTTCCTTGGGCGCCGTTCCGATCGAAACGAGCTCGTCTCCGGTCGAGAAGAAAGCGACCCGCAGCCTGCGGTAGACCTCGACTTCGGGAATGCCGAGCGAGGCAATGAGGCCGACGTCGGCCGAGCGCAAACGGCGTCCGTGTTTCAGCGCCGGCTCGCCGGCTTTGAGGTCTTCGCCCGCGCGCCTCAGGTTCTGCCCCTTGCGGTGGCCCCCGCCGATCGTGACCTGATTCTGCGTTGCTGTGACGTGCTCCTGCATGACGATCGTGTCTGCGCCTGCGGGGACCACACCACCGGTCATGATGCGAACGGCTTCGCCTGCCCTGAGTGCGCCTGAGTACGGCGCACCGGCGAACGCCGACCCGACGATCGCCAGCGTTACCTCACCGTCGGCCCGAAGGTCCGCATGGCGCACGGCGTAGCCGTCCATCGCCGAATTGTCGTGGGCGGGAACGTTCAGAGGCGAAATCACGTCGCCGGCGAGCACGCGTCCGAGGCCGGCGCGTACGTGGACGCGCTCGGTTGCGGTGAGCGGAGACAGAAATCGTGCGATGACCTCGCGTGCCTTACCCACCGGCATCGAGTTGGGATCGTAGTCGTCGGCACAGGAGAGCGCCGGAAGCGCGGCAGGTTCGTTCATGGCGGAGGCTTTCGAATAGGGCTTCGATGCGGACGATTTTAACGCGCGCTACATCGCGGCGCGGGCCTCCCGTCGCGGCAGGGCAGCTGCATCGGCCATATGCAAACGCCTGCATATAGTTGCCGCACCAGTGGCCGCTGTGCATACTCTTCTCTCGACAGAAATATGCACCGGCGTGCAATATGGCGGTTCACGTTGATTTTTCGTTGTCGTGGCTCGCATCGAGCCGTTTGCCTTCGGCGCACGCAGCCACGCTGCTTCGGCTCGTCGATGCCGTCGCGAAGAGCGGCTCGCTCAAGCAGGCCGCGAAGGCGCTCGGCGTGTCCTATCGCTATGCGTGGGGTCTGCTCGGCGAAGCCGAACGCGCGTTCGGTGCACCCCTGGTCGAGCTGGAGCGCGGACGGGGTGCGCGCCCGACCGCGCTCGGCGAGAAGCTTCTCTGGGCCGACCGGTTGATCCATGCTGCGCTCGAGCCGCAGTTCATGCAGCTTCGCCACGAGGTGGAGTCGGGGCTTGCGAAAGCCCTTCCCCGCAGCATTCCGCACCTCGTCGTTCACGCAAGCCACGATGTCGCACTCACCGAGCTTCCAGCGCTTTGCGCGGAGCGTGTGGACGTGGATCTCGTGTTTCGCGGTGCCGACGAATGTCTGGCGGGGCTTGCGAACGGGAAATGCGATGTGGCCGGCTTCCATGTGGCCGACGCGCTGCCCCGCGCCGCAGCGGCGGCGGCCGCGCTGGGCCATTGGCTGGATCCCCGCAAGCACTGTCTCATACATTTCATCGCTCGCGAGCAGGGTCTGATCGCGGCACCGGATTCGCACATCCGAAGCGTCCACGATCTCACCCGTCCCGGTGTGCGGTTCATCAACCGCCAGAGTGGCGGCAGCGCTCGCAGAAGCGGCGAAGAGTCGGTCGCTGCCGCTGTCGCGGAAGGACACGCCGATGCGGCGTTTGGTCTCCGTGCCGATGCAACGCGCTACCGGCTCGATTTCGTTCCACTCGCGGTCGAACGCTATTTCCTCGCGATCGCACGGTCCGCCGTGCGCAGCGACGCGATGCAGGCGCTCGTCGAAGTGCTCAAAGGACGCGAGTTCGCCCAGCGTGTGGCACGTCTGCCCGGGTACGATGCATCGAAAGCCGGCGCACGAGCGGAGCTCAACGCCGCGCTGAACTGGGTGAGGCGCCGCACTCCAACGCGGAGCGCGGCTTGAGCGGACTGGGCGCCGCTTTCGCCGAAGCGTGGCGGCTTCTCGCCGGGCTCGATCCACAGCTCATTCAGATTGTCGCGCTCAGTCTGCAGGTGAGCCTGACCGCGGTCGTCGTCGCGAGCGCCATCGGATTACCGCTCGGGGCGCTCATCGCAGTGGAACGCTTTCCGGGTCGCCCCACGCTGATCGTGCTCCTGAATGCGCTGATGGGGTTACCGCCCGTGGTCGTCGGGCTCCTCGTATACCTGCTGCTCTCACGGGCCGGGCCGCTCGGGTCGCTGGGCATTCTTTTCACGCCTTCCGCGATGATCATCGCGCAAACGGTGCTCATCGTGCCGATCGTGGCCGCGCTCGCGCGGCAGACGCTCGAAGACGCGTGGTGTGAATACGAGGAGCAATTGCGTTCGCTGGGGGCCGCGCGACACAGCGCCGCGCTCACCCTTATCTGGGACACGCGCTTTTCGCTCGTGACTATCCTCCTC
>DASRIK010000009.1:0-3824 GCA_035650035.1 Burkholderiales bacterium
CGAGCCGCCAGAGATAGCCGTTGCGGCCGGGATGCACGAGGCCCGGGATGTTGCGGCCGTTGCGACGGTATTCGATGAGGAGCGGGGCCGACACCTCGTCCCAGTCCCACCCTTCGTTCGGCGTGTACTGGTGATACGCCCGGAGCTTGCCGTATCGACGTCGAGCGCGATCACGGACGCGGTGTAAAGGCTGTCGCCGGGATGCATGTCGCCGAGCCACGGTCCCGGATTGCCGGTGCCCCAGTACGCGAGATTGAGCTTCGGATCGTAGTGGCCGGTGATCCACACCGAGCCGCCGCCGGTTTTCCACTGATCTGCGACCTGCCAGCTGTCGTGACCGGGATCACCGGGTGCGGGAATGGTGTACGTGCGCCAGACCTCTTTGCCCGTGTTGGCATCCAGCGCTGCGACATAACCGCGGATGCCGAACTCGCCGCCCGAGGTGCCGACCATCACTTTGCCTTTCGCGATGAGCGGCGCGAGCGTGAAATAGTACGCGCGCTTGTAATCGTCGACTCTGGTTTCCCAGAGCACCTTGCCGGTCTTTGCGTCGAGCGCGACGACGAACGCATCGAGGGTCGCGAGGAACACCTTGTCTTCGTAGAGGCCGATGCCGCGATTCGTCGGATGCGACTGCACCACGTCTTCCGGCAGCTCCCGCTTGTAGCGCCAGATGAGATCGCCGGTCTTCGCGTTGAGCGCGAGTACCTGGTTGCCAGGCGTGGACACGAACATGATGCCGTTATTTACGAACGGCGGCGCCTGGTGGCCTTCGACGACGCCGGTCGATAACGTCCAGACGGGCTGAAGCCTGCGCACGTTCTGCGTGTCGATCTTGTCGAGTGAGCTGTAGCCCCAGCCTTCGAAGTTGCCGCGGTAGTGGAGCCAATTCTGCGGCTCGGGCTTGAGGAGGCGCGCGTCGGTAACAGCCGAATAGTTCGACATGCTTTGCGCGGTCACCGGCGGCGCGTTGAACCCGGCAAACGCGGCGGCGATGACGGCCATGGCGCTGCAATGCTGACGAAGTTTTGTGTGCATGCGTGATCCTCCCGGGAGTTTCTTCACGTCAAATCTCCACCGACACGGCCGATGAACGCGCCCGCAACGACGAGGGCGCCGTCCTCCGCTTTCAGCGGCAATCGCGGCAGCCGCCGGGTTGCAGGGCCAACGAGGACGCGCGCGTCATCTTTGGGATCAAATTCGGATTCGTGGCAGGGGCATCGCAGGACTTTTCTTTCGCCGTCCCACCCCCAGTCGCTGCAGGCGCCGTGCGTGCAAATCGCAGAAAAGGCGACATAGCCGTGCGGTGCGTTGGCGCGCGCGGCCTCGGTGAGATCCTTGGAGTCGAAGCGCACGAGCAGCACTTCGTTCAATCGCGAGCCGTCACGGGTCACGCCGCTCGCAGGATGCTGCGCGAACGCCGTGACATGCGGACCCCCGAGCGCGAGATCGCCAGGCGCGACGACAATGCCTTTCCTCGGCCCGCTGGAAAAAACGAATCGGTCGCCGACCTGCGGACGAAGGTTGCGAGGATCGGTGCTTTGTGCGGCTGCGCCGCCGGGGACCAGGCCGAGAGCTGCCGCGCCGGCAGCGGCCTTGAGAAGGTCGCGGCGTGAGCACTTGCAGGCGCACGCGGTGCGGGACTGCGTCGTTTTTGAACTCCCCCTGGTTCGGAAACTCTACGCCGAGATCGTGCGCTCCGCAAAGCCGGCGCGTGCGCCACGAGATTGCCACGGCGCCTCTGCCGGCGCCTCGCGACGACGGATGTCATTACGAACCGCGGTCGCGGCGAAGCAATCTCGGAACGTCCGGCTTCGAAGGCCCTGTTAGCATCCAGTCCTATGAGAACGCCTGCAGTCGGCCTCAGCTTGTTCGCCGTGTTGCTCACGTTGTTCGCTGTTTCAGCGGGTGCGCAGCCGTATCCCACGAAGCCTCTCCGCATGATCATCCCCGCAGGCCCCGGCGGAGGCGTCGACACGATCGCACGCTTCGTCGGTACGCCGCTGGCCGCAGCGCTGGGTCAGCCCGTGGTGATGGAGAACCGCCCCGGGGCCGGAACGATGATCGCTTCGGAGCTCGTGGCGAAATCGCCTCCCGATGGATATACATTGCTGATGGTGACGAACAGCCACGTGATCAACGCCGGCATCCACAGGAATCTGCGTTACGACCCGATCGCCGACTTTTCGCCGGTCACGCTCGTCGCCAGCGTGCCGTATCAGGTTGTAGTGCATCCGAGCGTTCCGGTCGCCACGGTGAAAGAGCTCATCGCGCTCGCGAAGCGACGGCCGGGCGATCTGCTGGCGGCCTCCGCGGGCACGGGATCCGGAACCCATCTCGCGTTCGAGTTATTCGCAGCGATGGCGCAGGTCAATATCGTGCACGTGCCTTACAAGAGCGGCTCGTCGGCGATTGTCGATCTCGTCGGCGGCCACGTGCAGCTCATGTTCAGCAACGTGATCAACTCGGGACCGCACGTGCGCGCCGGACGCTTGCGCGCGCTCGCGATCACTTCCGCCAGGCGCTCGAAAGCGCAGCCGCGGCTTCCGACCGTGTCGGAAGCCGCGCTGCCCGACTATCAGGCCGATGTCTGGTACGGTGTGCTCTTGCCGGCGCGAACACCTGTCGAGCTCGTTCAACGGCTGAATCGCGAGATCAACGCAATCCTGAGAGCACCCGATTTTCTGGAGAAAGCCGCGACGCAAGGCGCGGACGTGATGGGCGGCACGCCGGCGGAGCTCGCAGCACTCATGCAAGCCGATCTCGCGAAGTGGGCGAAGGTCACCGCCAAGCTCAAACTGCAAATCGAATAGAGGAATACATGACGCGGCTCTTTCAGAAGCTCGACGCGGGTGAGATGGCGCTCGGAGTGTGGCTCAAAAGCGGGCCGACGTGGGTATCGACGATCGCACAGGCGGGGTTCGATTTCGTGAGGCCCGACATGATGTTCTCGGCCATGGATTGGACGCAGCTCGATCATATCCATCGCACGGCGCTCGCGGCGGGCCTGACGACTTGGGTCAGAGTGCCGGCGAATCCGTGGCTCGGCGGCACGGGACAGCTTCAGGTGACTGTCGACGTACAGCGCGCGTTCAGCCTGGGAATCCAGCTTGTCGGCGCCTCCATCGCTTCGGCCGAACAGGTGAGAGCGTGCGTCGAAGTCGCCAAAGACTGGCACCGCTCGGGCACGGGCGAGTATCCGAATTCCGACGCGAGCTTCACGGCCATGCACAGGAAGCCTCCGAACACGGCGATCTTCGTGCCGCACATCGAAGCGGGCACCGCGGTGAACGACATCGACGAGATCCTCGAGATCGAAGGCGTGCGCATCCTCATGCTCGCCATGACGGACCTGAGCAAAGCGCTCGGGCACGCGTTCCAGTACGACCACGACGATGTGTGGAAAACGCTCGACGGCATCGTCGCGAAGGCGAGTGCCCGGGGCATCACGGTTGCCGCGAACATGGGCTATGCCTACACGACGCACGAGCAGATGCGCGATCGCGTGAAGCGTCTGCACGATCACGGCGTGCGTATCTGCCTCATGCAGGGCGCGGACAGCATGTACGAGAACTTCGCGAGGCGGCTGATCGAAGACACGCGCAAAACCATCGGCCGTTGACCGCGTGGCAATCGCGGCGCTTGCTGCCTTCCATACTGGGAGAAGGGCGCGTACTTCGTGCCGTCCAACCAACGCACCGTGACTACTGCTCGGTGATTGCGATGTGCGCTGCCGGCGGCAACGCGGCTTCGACAAGCTTGCCGTCTTCTCTTCTCAATTCCGCGCCAACAACGCGCAGCACTGTCGGTGCTCGCGCATACGC
>DASRIK010000010.1:0-3568 GCA_035650035.1 Burkholderiales bacterium
ACGGATGACGTCGACCTTGACGGGAGAGCGCAGATAGAGGCCGCCGAGAAACGCCGCGGTGGCGAGCAGGAGGAGTGCGGAGTAGATCGCAGTGCGGAAACGGAAGACGCGGCGCGCGATACCGGACGTCGCGAGCCCTGACCTGAGAGCGTTTTCGGTCGAATAGCGTATGAGACCGCGCACATAACCCATCTTCTGCATCACCTGGTCGCAGGCGTCGATGCACGCGCCGCAGCCGATGCATTCGTATTGCAGACCGTCCCGAATGTCGATGCCCGTGGGGCACACCTGCACGCAGATATTGCAGTTCACGCAGTCCCCGAGGCCGCTCGCGCGCGCCGCCGCGGAACGCGAGCGGGAGCCTCGCGGCTCGCCGCGCGCACGGTCGTACGTGATCACGAGCGTATCGGAATCCACCATCACGCCCTGGAACCGCGAGTACGGACACATGTACTTGCATACCTGCTCGCGCATCCAGCCGGCGTTGCCGTATGTCGCAAGCGCATAGAACGAAATCCAGAAGGTTTCCCACGGCCCGAGCGTCCAGCTCATGACTTCTCCGCCCAGCAGGTGGATCGGGGTGAAATAACCGACGAAGGTGAAGCCGGTCCAGAGCGCGAGCGCGATCCAAACGCCGTGCTTTGCGGCCCTCAGCCCGAGCTTGCGCCCGCTGAAGGGCTGGCGATCGAGGCGCGTGCGCTGCACGTGATCGCCTTCGATCCAGGACTCGACCCAGAGAAAGATTTCCGTGTACACCGTCTGCGGGCATGCGTAGCCGCAGAAAAGACGGCCTGCGATCGCGGTGAAAAGAAAGAGCGCAATGGCCGAGATCACCAGCAAAGCGGTCAGAAAAATGAAATCCTGCGGCCAGAAGACCAGGCCGAAGATGTAGAACTTGCGCTCCGCCAGCTCGAAAAGCACGGCCTGACGGCCGTTCCACGAGAGCCAGGGCAAGCCGTAGAAGATGAGCTGCGTCGCGAGCACGAGCGCGATGCGCCAGCTCGCGAACCTGCCGTGAACGGAGCGTGGATGGATCTTGCGGCGAACTTCGTAAAGCGCCGCGTCGAAGTCGCTGCCGACGGAGCTCAACTTGCGATGCAGCTGAGCGCGAGCGCCGTCACTTCTGCTCGTCGCTTCGTGTAACCGAGAGCCCATAGACATACGCCGTCAGCAGATGGATCTTCTCCGGGTCGAGAATCTGCCTGTGCGCCGGCATCATGCTCTTGCGGCCTTTAGTGATCGTCTCGACGATCCACGCTTCCGAGCTGCCGTGCAGCCAGACCTCGTCCGTGAGGTTCGGTGCGCCGATCTGCGGGTTGCCCGTGCCGTTGCGGCCATGACACGCCGCGCACACGCTTTCGAATTTCGTCTTGCCCCGGTACGCGCGGAGACTGTCGCTCGTGCGCCCCGAAAGCTTGAGTACATAGTGCGCGACGTCTCTTATGTCTTCACTGTTGCCGACGGCGGCGCCCATCGGCGGCATGACACCCCCACGCCCGTCCGCAATGCTTGTGCGGATCACCTCAGGCTCGCCGCCGTAGAGCCACTCCTTGTCGCGGAGGTTCGGAAAACCACGCGAGCCGCCCGCGTCCGAGCTGTGGCACTGGGCACAATAAGTGAGGAACAGCCTGTGGCCGATGCGTCGGGCTTCCGGATCCGAGGCGACCGTTTTCACGTCCTGCCGTGCGTACCGGTCGAATATCGGTTTGTAGGTCGCGTCTGCGTGGGCACGTTCCTCGCCGTACTGCCCGCTCGAGCTCCAGCCGAAGTAGCCGCCGTAGCTGGCGAGGCCCGGATAGAGAATGAGATAGCCGACGCTGAACAGGATCGTGATGTAGAACAGCCACATCCACCAGAGCGGCAGCGGATTGTTCCATTCCGCGAGGTCCTCGTCCCACACATGACCGGTCGTGTCCACCTGTTCGGTGCGCGCGAGACGCTTCGCCGACATCGCTTTGAGCAGCACGGCGCAGCCGATAATGCTCACGATCGTCATCACGGCGATGTAGATGGCCCAGCCTTCGTTCAGGAAATCGCTCATATGAATCCCCTCATCGCTTCGACGAACCGGAGCCAGTACCGTCGTCGTCGAGGGGAAGCCGCGCGGCCTGCTCGAAGCGGGTCCGGCTGCCGCTGCTCCATGCCCAAGCGATGATGCCGAGGAAAAGAACGAAGCAGATGAGGGTGAGCAATGCACGCAGCGTATTGACGTCCATGGTTACCTCTTGTCCCTGAGCACCGTGCCGAGCCCCTGCAGGTACGCGATCACCGCTTCCATTTCGGTCTTGCCTTCCAGCGTGCTCGCCGCGGCGGCGACTTCTTCGTCCGTGTACGGCACGCCGAGCGTGCGGAGCGTGCGCATTTTCGGCGCCGCATCGGCCGGATCGAGCTTCGTTGCTGCGAGCCACGCATATGCCGGCATGTTCGATTCAGGGACGACGTCGCGCGGGTTCATGAGGTGGATGCGGTGCCATTCGTCCGAATAGCGCATTCCGACGCGCGCGAGGTCGGGTCCGGTTCGCTTCGATCCCCACAGGAACGGCCGGTCGTATACGAATTCGCCTGCAACCGAGTAGTGTCCGTAACGCTCGGTCTCCGCGCGGAACGGGCGGATCATCTGAGAATGGCAGTTACCGCACCCTTCGCGTATATAGATGTCCCGGCCCGCGAGCTGAAGTGCCGTATAGGGCTTCAGCCCCGTGACGGGTTGCGTCGTCGACTTCTGGAAAAACAGCGGCACGATCTCCACCAGACCGCCGACGCTCACCACCAGAATGACGAGCACGATGAGGAGCCCCATGTTGCGCTCGATGACATCGTGTCGGGATGTTGCGCTCACGCTTCTTTCACTCCGTTAGTCAGGCGGCGTTGCCCTGCGACGCCGGGGCCACCGGCCTCACGCGTATGTCGAGGATCGGCCCACCGCGGGCGACGAGCGGCGCTTCGACAGGCGTTCCGCCGGCGACGGTTTTCCACGTGTTGTAGGCCATCATCACCATGCCTGAGAGATAGAGCAGCCCACCGAGCAAGCGCACGCCGTAGTAGGGATAGGTCGCCTTCACCGATTCGACGAAGCTGTAAGTGAGCGTCCCGTCCGCGTTCACCGCACGCCACATGAGTCCCTGCATCACGCCGGCGATCCACATCGCGGCGATGTAAAGCACGATCCCCACGGTCGCCACCCAGAAGTGCAGCGTGACGAGTCGCATGCTGTGCATTTCCGTGCGCCCGAAAAGGCGCGGGAGCAGATAGTAGATGCTGCCGATGGAGATGAAACCGACCCAGCCGAGGGCGCCTGCGTGCACGTGTCCAACCGTCCAGTCGGTGTAGTGCGAGAGCGCGTTCACGGTCTTGATCGCCATCATCGGCCCTTCGAACGTCGACATGTCGTAGAACGACAGCGACACGATCAGGAACTTGAGGATCGGATCGTCGCGCAGCTTGTGCCACGCGCCGGAGAGCGTCATGATGCCGTTGATCATGCCGCCCCACGAAGGCGCCAGCAGGATCAGCGAGAACACCATGCCCAGCGACTGCGTCCAGTCGGGAAGCGCGGTGTAATGCAGGT
>DASRIK010000011.1:0-15240 GCA_035650035.1 Burkholderiales bacterium
GGGATGGCGACCCGGCGAGCGTCTGCCCACCATCTTCTACGATGCGGTGAAGGCGATGAAGCCGGGCGAGGTGAGCGGCATCCTGCGCAGCGCGAACGGTTTCCACATTCTCAGGCTCAACGACCGCCGCGGTGGCGCGGCGACGACGGCGCAGGGGCCCGCCAGCGTGCAGCAGACCCGGGTTCGTCACATTCTTCTGAAGACGAACGAGCTCGTATCGGAGACCGAAGCGCGCAACCGGCTGCTCGGCCTCAAGGAGCGGCTGGAGAACAAAGCGGATTTCGCCGAGCTCGCGCGTGTGCACTCCGAGGATGCAAGCGCGTCGCGCGGCGGCGAGCTTGGCTGGATATTGCCGGGCGACACGGTGCCCGAATTCGAGCGTGCGATGAACAATCTCAAGCCCGGCGAAATCAGCGCGCCCGTTCGATCGCCGTTCGGCTGGCACCTGATTCAGGTGCTCGAACGCGGGACGCAGGACGTGTCCAAAGAACGGCGCCGCCTCGCTGCACGCCAGACATTGCGCGCACGCAAGGCCGATGAAGCCTACCAGGAATGGGTGCGCCAGCTCCGCGACCGCGCATATGTCGAGGTGCGCCTCGACGAACGTTGAAGCAACCCATGCTGATAGCGGTCACCGCAGGCGAGCCCGCGGGCATCGGTCCCGAGCTCTGCCTTCGGCTCGTGCGGGCCCCGCTCCAGACACGTCTTGTTGTCATCGCCGATCGGGACATGCTCGAGGCGCGTGCACGCAGTGTCGGTCTGGCGATCAGGGTTTCCGATTTCGACGCGGAACATCCGGAGAGGTCTGACTCAGGGAATCTCGCGGTTCTGCACGTGCCGCTCGCGGCACCCTCCGAGCCCGGCCAGCTCGACCCCGCGAACAGTCGCTACGTGCTGCGCACGCTCGAGCTGGCGGCGGACGGCTGCATGCGCGGTACGTTCGCGGGGATGGTCACGGCACCCGTTCACAAAGGCGTCATCAACGATGCCGGCATCCCATTCACCGGACACACCGAATTCCTTGCAGAGCGCTCGGGCACGCATCGAGTGGTCATGATGCTCGTCGGCGGCGGCATGCGGGTTGCGCTCGCCACGACACATCTCGCGCTTCGCGATGTGCCGGCCGCGATCACGCGTGAGACGCTCATCGAGACTTTGAGGATCCTGCGGCACGATCTCGTCGAACGCTTCGGAATCGACGAGCCTCGCGTGCTCGTCGCGGGACTGAATCCGCACGCCGGTGAATCGGGGCATCTCGGTCGTGAAGAGATCGAAGTGATCGCGCCTGTACTGGAGTCGCTGCGCAAAGCCGGTCATCACCTCGTCGGCCCATTGCCCGCCGATACGTTGTTCAACCCGGATCGCTTGCGTGAAGCGGATGCGGTGCTGGCGATGTATCACGACCAGGGCCTTCCGGTGCTCAAGCACGCGAGCTTCGGCACCGGCGTGAACGTGACACTCGGGCTGCCTTTCGTGCGCACTTCAGTCGATCACGGCACCGCGCTCGACCTCGCCGGCACGGGTCGCGCCGAAGTCGGAAGTCTTCTCGCCGCGATCGAACTCGCCTGTGAGCTTGCTCGTTGAGCGTTCCGCACCGGCCCCGCAAGCGCTTCAGCCAGAATTTCCTAGTCGATCAAGCGGTCATCGCGGACATCATCGCGGCCATTTCGCCGCAGAGCGACGACACGATCGTCGAGATCGGACCCGGGCTTGGCGCGCTCACGCGTCCCCTCGCGTCTGCGGTGGCACGCCTTCACGTCGTCGAAATAGATCGCGACATCGTTGCGCGCCTCCGCGAGGCGTATCCTCCGGAGCGCCTGGTCATCCACGAGGGAGACGCACTCGAGTTCGATTTCGCCGCGCTCGGACCCGGACTGCGCGTCGTGGGCAATCTGCCGTATCACATTTCCACGCCGCTGCTTTTTTCTCTGGCCGAAAATGCGCCGGCCCTCCGCGACATCCACGTGATGCTTCAGAAAGAAGTCGTCGACCGGATGGTTGCCCCGGCGGGCTCGTCGGAATACGGACGCGTTTCCGTGATGCTGCAGTACCGCTTCGAAATGGAAAAGCTCATCGACGTGCAGCCGTCCGCCTTTCGTCCTGCACCGAAAGTGGATTCCGCGATCGTGCGCATGCTTCCGCGGCAGGCAGACGCGCTTCGTGCGCGCGACGACCGTCTACTCGCCGAGACTGTCGCAGCAGCGTTCGCACAGCGCCGCAAGACACTGCGCAACACCCTCGGCCATATCGTCACACCGGAAGAGCTCGCGTCGCTCGGACTCGACAGCCAGCGTCGCGCACAGACATTGTCAGTCGCGGACTTCGTGAAAATCGCGGATTACCGCGCGAGTCGCATACCTTAGGCGGTGGAGCGATTCAGCGCGCCTTGCGCTGAACGAACTCTATCTTGTAGCCGTCGGGATCTTCGACGAAAGCGATCACCGTCGTGCCGTGCTTCATCGGCCCCGGCTCGCGCGTCACCCTGCCGCCGCGCTTGCGCACTTCTTCGCACGCCTGGTACGCATCTTCGACTTCCACGGCGACATGCCCGTAGCCCGTTCCAAGGTCGTACGATTTCGTATCCCAGTTGTGGGTAAGCTCGAGCACCGCGGCTTTCGACTCGTCGTCGTATCCCACGAACGCGTTCGTGAACCGGCCGCCCGGATAATCCGCTTTGCGCAGCAGGCGCATGCCCAGGACCTGCGTGTAGAAATCGATCGATCGCTGCAGATCGCCTACCCGGATCATCGTGTGGAGTATTCGCATCAGATCTCGACCATCTCGAAATCTTCCTTCCGCGCGCCGCACTCGGGGCACGTCCAGTTCATCGGTACATCCTCCCATTTCGTGCCGGGCGCGATGCCTTCTTCGGGAACACCGGCAGCCTCGTCGTAGATGAAGCCACAGATGAGACACATGTAGGTTTTGAATACTTCGGTGTCCGCCGTCGTCATGTCTTCCGGGAGAGAGCGCTAGGGAATTGGGTTAAAATCGCGATTTTAGACGATTCGCCCCGCCTTCTCACTCTTCAGCTGGGCGCTCCCCCCCGAAATGGCTGAGCTTCCGCCCATCGTTCTCGTCTTCGCCGCTTCGGATCCGAGCGGCGGCGCGGGGCTCCAGGCCGACATCATGACGCTGTCGAGCATGGGCTGCCATCCGCTTTCCGTCGTGACAGCGGTGACGATCCAGGACACCACGGGCGTCGACGACGTGAGCGCGATCGATGCCGAGTGGGTTGCCGATCAGGCGCGCTGCGTGTTGGAAGACATGCCGGTCGCTGCGTTCAAGATCGGTGTGCTTGGCAGTGTCGAAACGATCGCCGCCATCGCGGAAGTCGTGTCGGACTATCCCGAGATTCCACTTGTCCTCGATCCGGTGCTCGCTTCGGGCCGCGGGGACGAGCTCGCGTCGGAAGAAATGGTCGCCGCCTTACGCGAGCTCCTCGTGCCGCAGACGACGATCATCACGCCTAACAGTCTCGAAGCGCGCCGTCTCGCGATAAACGAGAACAACGACGACGACGATCCGGATCTTGCCGAATGCGCGCGAAGGCTCATCGCGAGCGGCTGTGAGTACGTGCTCGTGACGGGCACGCATGAAAATACGCCGCAGGTCGTGAATACGCTTTATGGGCAGGAAGGCGTTCTGCGCAGCGATAGCTGGCATCGGCTGCCCGGCTCTTACCACGGTTCGGGTTGCACGCTCGCTTCGGCCATCGCCGCAACGATCGCAAACGGTCTGTCGATCGGCGACGCCGTGAAAGACGCGCAGGAGTACACGTGGCAAACGCTGAAAGCCGCGTTCAGGCCCGGCATGGGTCAGCACATACCCGATCGATTGTTCTGGGCCCGCGAGGAAGAAACGGTGGAAGATCGCGGCCAGGAGAAATCTTGAGCGCGACCCGCGCCCGCTTGTGGGTTCGCGGCCTTTACGCTGTTACGCCGGATATCGCGGATACCGAGCGCCTGTTACAGCTCACTCGCGCTGCCCTCTCCGGTGGTGTTCGTGTCGTGCAGTACCGTAACAAAGTCGCATCGCTCGCAACTTTGCTCGCGCAGGCTCGTGAACTGAAGAACCTGTGTGCTGCGCATGGCGCGGCGTTGATCGTGAACGATTACGTAGATGTCGCGATTGAAGCTGACGCGGACGGAATACACGTGGGCAGGGACGACCGGTCGTGCATCGACGCACGCGAAGCGGTTGGCGCGGACAAGATCGTCGGCGTCTCCTGCTACGACAATCTCGAGAACGCGCGCGCTGCCGAGCGCAACGGCGCCGATTACGTCGCCTTCGGAAGTTTCTTTCCTTCGCGCGTAAAGCCCGGCGCGGTCCGTCCACCGGTCGATCTGCTCACGAAAGCGAAAGCGGAGCTCACCGTTCCGATCGTCGCGATCGGCGGCATCACGGCCGAAAACGCCGGTCAGCTCGGCCGTGCCGGTGCGGACGCGGTGGCCGTCATCTCGGCGCTCTTCGAAGCGACCGATGTCACCGCTGCCGCGAGAAAAGTCATCGCCTCCTTCGAATCCCGTTCATGAATCGAAACGAAGACCTGTTCAAGCGCGCTCGCGCCGTTACGCCCGGCGGCGTCAACTCGCCGGTTCGGGCATTCCGCGCGGTCGGCGGCACGCCGCTTTTTTTCACGCGCGGTGAAGGCGCACGCGTCTGGGATGCCAACGGTTCAAGCTACATCGACTACGTCGGCTCGTGGGGTCCGCTCATCGCAGGTCACGCGCACCCCGAGGTGATCGAAGCGGTGACGCGCGCGAGCGCGGCGGGCTTGAGCTTCGGCGCACCGACCGAGATCGAGGTCGAAATGGCCGAGCTCTTGTGCCGCCTCGTGCCTTCACTCGAGCAGGTGCGGCTCGTCAGCTCCGGGACCGAAGCCACCATGAGCGCGATCCGGCTTGCGCGCGGTTTCACGCGCCGCTCGAAAATCGTGAAGTTCGAGGGCTGCTATCACGGCCACGCGGATGGATTGCTCGTGAAGGCGGGCTCGGGGGCGCTCACGCTGGGACAGCCGAGCTCGGCCGGCGTGCCTGTCGAGACCGCCGCGCATACGGTCGTGCTCGAGTACAACGACACCGCCGAGTTGGAGCGCACGTTCGAAGCCGCGGGCGCTGAAATCGCGGCGGTGATCGTGGAGCCGGTCGCGGGCAACATGAACCTCGTCGCGCCCCGAGCGGGTTTTCTGGAGAGGCTGCGCGAGCTCTGCACGCGTCACGGCGCGCTGCTGATTTTCGACGAAGTGATGACCGGTTTCCGCGTGGCCCTCACCGGAGCGCAAGGTCTGTACGGCATCAAGCCGGACCTGACCACGCTGGGGAAAGTCATCGGGGGCGGCATGCCGGTCGGTGCGTTCGGCGGGCGGCGCGACGTCATGGAAGCGATCGCCCCGCTCGGTCCCGTTTACCAGGCGGGCACGCTGTCCGGCAATCCGGTTGCGCTCGCGGCCGGGCTCGCGACGCTCAAACTCGTGCAGGCGCCAGGATTTTACGAAGCGCTCGCCGCATCCGCGGAGTCGCTATGCCGTCGGCTGATGGAAGCCGCAGCGCCATGCAGCGTACCGTTTTCGGCGCGCAGCGTCGGCGGAATGTTCGGCATCTATTTTCGGGAGACTCCGCCGCAGTCGTACGCGGAGGTGATGCAATCCGATGCCGCGCTTTTCAATCGCTTCTTTCACGCGATGCTCGCGGAGGGCGTGTACCTCGCGCCATCCGCCTACGAAGCCGGATTCGTCTCTTCAGCACATGGCGCTGCCGAAATCGAAAGAACCGCGGCCGCAGCCGCGCGCGCGTTCGCGCAACTGCGCGCCTGACCGGCGCCTATCGCAAGCCTTCGATGAACTGTGCGACAGCC
Source organism: Burkholderiales bacterium (assembly GCA_035650035.1). Lineage (GTDB taxonomy): Bacteria > Pseudomonadota > Gammaproteobacteria > Burkholderiales > SG8-41 > JAQGMV01. Next base: position 5,857 of record DASRIK010000011.1, read on the forward strand.
GCGATCTCGCGGTCGCTCAGCTTCTCGGCGATGAGCCGCATCATCCGGTTCGGATCGTTCGCGCGCTCGCCCGCCCGAAACTGTCTGAGCTTTTCGGCCGTGTACTGGGAATGCTGGCCGGCCAGCCGCGGAAACTGTGCCGGCATTCCCGCGCCGTTCGGTCCATGACACGAGGAACAGGCGGCGACATTTTTCTTGGTAATCCCGCCGCGATAGATCTGCTGGCCGATCTTGACGAGCTCCGGGTCACGCGCGGTGCGCGGCTTCGGCTGCTGCCCGGCAAAATACAACGCGAGATTCGCCATGTCGTCGCGGCCGAGGCCGGCGACGATGCCCGTCATGATCGGGCTCGGGCGCTCCGCTGGCTTACCGCCTTCCGATTTGAAGTTCAGGAGCTGCTTGAACGCATACTCGGCATGCTGCCCTGCGATCACCGGATTTGTCGGAATCGCGCTGTTTCCGTCGGAATTATGGCAGGCCGCGCAAACCTGCTTGACGATTTGTTGCGCTTTCGCGGGCTCTCCTTTGACCACGATCTGGCCCTGGGCAGCGGCAGAGATGACCGCGCCAGCGAGCGCCGCCGTGACGACGCGCAGCTTCATGCTTGCTCCTTGGGATTCACTCGGCAGAAAAGCGGCAGATTGTATCGCACGGCGCGCGGCCGGGGCCATGTCACTCAGCCGTAAATAGTTGCCATGGCGCTTTTCAGCACCGCTCGATTTGTCGCCTCCGCGCACGAGCTGCACGAACTGCCGCCGGATTTCGGCGCGGAAGTCGCGTTCGCCGGCCGTTCGAACGCCGGCAAATCGAGCGCCCTCAATGCGCTCACGCAGCGCAAACGGCTCGCTTTCGTCAGTAAGACGCCCGGCCGCACACAAACGATCAACTTCTTCGAATGCGACGGGAACCGACGCCTCGTCGATCTGCCGGGTTATGGCTACGCGGCGGTGCCCCAGAAAGAGCGGGCGCATTGGGGAAAGCTGATCAGCGCGTATCTCCAGAATCGCCGTTCGCTGCGAGGCCTCGTACTGATTGTGGATGCCCGCCATCCGTTGACGCCGCTCGACCGCCAACTGCTGGAATGGCATGCGGCTTCCGGACAGCCGGTGCTGGTGTTGCTCACGAAAGCCGACAAGCTCACCCGCGGGGACGCGGCAAAGCACCTCGCTGCAGCGAATGCGCTGTTGCCCGAGCTCCACCCGGCTGCGACCGCGCAGCTTTTTTCCGCAGTGGCCGGGACCGGTCAGCGGTCCGCGTACGCGACCGTTGCGGCATGGCTCACGAGCCCTGAGGGCGCCGCGGCTCCACCGTCATCAGGGCCCGGAAATAAAAAACCCCCGGTTAAAGGGGAGTAAAACCGGGGGCAAAAGAGCCTTAATAAGCATTAAGGCGCCCGCTCAGGGAGGAGAAGCGGGAGACGATAAAACATCGTCTGCTCACTAGGACGACTATAATCCCCAATTAGTTCCCAAAGCCGTGAATCCCGGAAAAACCACGGGAAATTAGACATGTACCCTTTAGGCGAGTATCCGCGCGTACGGATGCGGCGCATGCGCCGCGACGCGTTTTCGCGTCGGCTGATGCGTGAGCATGTGCTCACTTCAGATGACCTGATCTATCCGATTTTCGTGATCGACGGGAAGAGCCGCACCGAGGCTGTGCCGTCCATGCCCGGCGTCTCCCGCTACACGGTCGACCGTTTGCTCAAGCACGCGGAAGCCTGCCTGACGCTCGGCGTGCCGGCCGTGGCGCTTTTCCCCGCGATCGACCACAAGCTCAAGACGCTGGACGGCCGCGAGGCCACGAACCGGCGCGGCCTCGTGCCGCGCGCCGTGACGGCATTGAAAAAGCGCTTTCCCGAGCTGGGGGTGATCACCGACGCGGCGCTCGACCCCTACACAACGCACGGGCAGGACGGTGTGATCGACCGTGATGGATACGTGCTCAACGACGAAACGGTGGCGATCCTTCAGAAGCAGGCCGTGGTGTGCGCGCAGGCAGGCGTCGACATCGTCGCACCGTCGGACATGATGGACGGCCGGGTGGGCGCGATCCGCCAGGCACTCGATCAGGCAGGCTTCATCCACACGCGCATCCTCGCCTACTCGGCCAAATACGCGTCCGGGTTCTACGGACCTTTCCGCGACGCAGTCGGCTCGACCAAGCAGCTCGGACGCGGCAACAAGTACACCTACCAGATGGACCCGGCGAATTCCGACGAGGCGCTGTGGGAAGTCGGCCTCGATCTGCAGGAGGGCGCCGACATGGTAATGGTCAAGCCGGGTTTGCCGTATCTCGACATCGTACGCCGCGTGAAAGACACGTTCCGCGCGCCGACATACGTGTATCAGGTAAGCGGCGAATACGCGATGCTTAAAGCGGCGGTGCAGAACGGCTGGCTCGACGAGCAGTGCATCATGGAAGCGCTGCTCGCCTTCAAGCGGGCGGGCGCGGACGGGATCCTGACTTACTTCGCGCTCGACGCCGCGCGGCAGCTCAAACAGCGCTGAGGCCGGAGTACGCGTTCAGGTTGCGATCAGCGCGCGGACGGCCTCCGGCCGGGCACGCTCGATCGCCTTGCCTTCCGGGCTCGTCTTGACCGGGTTTCTAAGATCGTCCAGCGCGAGCACGACGATCTCGATCTCCAGGCCATCGTCGTCCACCGTGAACGCGGGGACCGTTCGCAGCACCTCTCCGCACCACAGGCGCCGCTCGCCAGCGCGGTAGGAAATGTCCCGGTCGATCAGAAAGAGCTCGACGTCTTTGCCCTGGTCCGTATAGAGCTGCAGATTGATGTCGGCGTATTTGCCTGCAGTGCCGGAGAGGACGGAGCCGGTAAGGTAAGGATTGAACACCGCGAGCTCGCGCATGATCTCGAGCGCGCGCGTGCGAAGCTCGCGCAGCCGCGCGACGTGCGCCTCACCGCCGTACAACGTCTGATGCGTGCGGAGCGCCTCGTCGATTTCGTCGTTCGTCGGAAGCTGCCGCGTATCCGGCACGCCAGCCTGGCGCGCCGCTTTGCGTTTGGCCGCGGCGTAGTCTTCGATGCCATCTTCGGCGATGAGCCGCGCCGCGAGGTGCGCAATGCGGCTGCGCTCGTCGTTGCGGGTGCGGACCTTCGCCATGTCCGGAATCCTCAGAAAAGCTGGTTACGAACTTCCTCGGCGGGCCGCTCGCCGCTCGTCGGCATGCCGATCGAAACGCCGCCACCTTCGGGTGGCGGGAATTCCTGATAGAAGAAATCGACGACGCCGGACTCACCCTCTTCCGCGCGAGTGCCGGTCTCGGGATTGATGCGGACGGTGATGACGCCGGTCGGCGGGGTGAATGGTTGTTCGGCGACGCCTTTCAGCGCAGTCGCCACGTATCCCATCCATATCGGAAGCGCCGCGGCGCCCCCGGTCTCGTTGCGGCCGAGCGTCTGCGGCTGGTCGAAGCCGATCCACGCAACCCCCACGAGTTCGGGATTGAACCCGCAGAACCACGCGTCGATGAAGTCGTTCGTCGTACCGGTTTTCCCCGCGAGGTCGCCGCGGCCAAGCTTCATCGCGCGCGCGGCAGTACCCATGCGCACCACATCGCGCATGATGCTGTGCATGATGAAAGCGTTCCGCGGATCGATGACCCGCTCGGCGCCCTCTCCGGCTTTCTGCGGTTTTGCCTGCGCAAGCACGTTGCCGCGGTTGTCCTCGATGCGATCGATGAAATAAGCCGGCACGCGGTAGCCGCCGTTCGCGAAGACCGCATACGCCTGGGCCATCTGCAGCGGCGTCACGTTGCCCGCGCCCAACACCATCGTGAGATAGGGTGGGTGAAGTTTGGGATCGAAACCGAAGCGCTTGATGTAGTCCTGCGCGTACTGAGGCCCGATTGCCTGCAAGATGCGGATCGAAACGAGGTTCTTCGATTTCACGAGGGCGGTCCGCAGGCGCATCGGCCCTTCGAACTTCCCGTCGTAATTCTTGGGCTCCCACGGCTCCGATCCGGTCTGCGCTGCCGAAAAAGTGAGCGGGGCGTCGTTGATGATCGTCGACGCCGTGAAGCCTTTTTCCAGTGCTGCCGAGTAGATGAACGGCTTGAAGCTCGAGCCGGGCTGCCGCAGCGCCTGGGTGACATGGTTGTACTGGTTGCGGCTGAAATCGAAGCCGCCGACGAGCGCGCGCACGGCCCCGTCACGAGGATCGACGGAAATCAGCGCGGACTCCACAGCGGGCAGCTGCGTGATGTGCCAGCGGCCTTTGTCGTCTTTCTGCACCCTGATGATGGCGCCGCGGCGGATACGTTGGTTAGCACTAACTTTGTCGCCCAGCATCCGCGCCGCGAACCGAACGCCTTCCTCTCCGATCTCCACCGTTTCGCCGCCGCGGCGATAGGCTTTCACGGATTTCGGCGTCGCATCCGTAACGACGGCTACGTAGAGATCGTCGTTGTCCGAATGATCCTGTAGCGCTTCCTCGAGGTGCTCTTCCGTATATTTGGCCGGCAGCTCCGCATGGCCTTCCGGGCCCCGATAGCCATGTCGGCGATCGTAGTCCTGAACGCCGCGACGCACGGCCGCATACGCGGCTTCCTGGTGGCGCGCGGAAATCGTCGTGTAGACACGTATGCCCCGACTATAGGTTTCGTCCTTGTAGCGGTCATAAATCGCCTGCCGCACCATTTCGGCGAAATGCTCGGCGCGCACGGGGAACTCGGTGGTGCCGCGCTTGACCACCACCGGCTGGCGCTCGGCATCGGCATGCTCGGCCTCGGTGATCATGCCCAGGTCGCGCATGCGTCGAAGCACATACTGCTGCCGCAGCTGCGCCCGCTTCGGATTTGCGATGGGGTTGAAGCTCGATGGTGCCTTCGGCAAGCCCGCCAGCATCGCCTGCTCGGCTACCGTCAACTTTTCAAGCGGCTTGCCGAAATAAATCTGCGATGCCGCGGCGAAGCCATACGCGCGCTGTCCGAGGTAGATCTGGTTGACGTACAGCTGCAGGATCTCGTCCTTGGTGAGACTCGCCTCGATCTTGAACGCCAGTAGCATCTCGTTGAATTTGCGGGTGATTGTGCGCTCCTTCGTGAGGAAGAAGTTACGCGCCACCTGCATGGTGATGGTCGAGGCGCCCTGCCGAACGCCGCCCGAAACGAAATTGGAAAGCGCGGCGCGGCCGACGCCGATGTAGTCGACGCCGCGATGCTGGTAGAAGCGCTCGTCCTCCGCCGCAAGGATCGCCGACACCATCGGTTTCGGCACATTGGCTATGGCGACAAAGGCGCGGCGCTCCTCGCCGAATTCGCCGAGCAGGGCGCCTTCGGAGCTGTAAACGCGTAACGGAATCTTGGGCTGGTAGTCAGTGAGTGCCTCCAGCGATGGCAGTGTCGGATAGACGATGACTGCCGCAAATGTGACCAGGATCACACCTACGAGCAAGGCGGAGACGAGGAGGAGTAACGGAAACGACCACCACCTGACCGGCATCTTGGGGCCTTAGCGTCGGAACAAATTCAAGTACAGCGAGGGCTTACGTGCGACACCGAAGCAGGAACAAGGTTTCCGCGACGCGCCGGATGCGGCCGAAAAGCACGCGGGCAAAGCATTATAAGAGGCGATTGCGGGGAACGCGAAATCAGCACAGTAAAGTTTACTTCACGACACCTTATTGCTGGACTTTAAAGTAAAACGTCGGCGTGCCGCTGTATACGCCCATGATTAAAGGCAAATTCGATCTCGATTTGCAGCGACTGAAGTTCGATCCAGCGGTGCTGGAGCGGCTCTTCAAGCCCAAGGCCCCGCCATTGATCGGCGTGGACCTGAGCTCGTCCGCGATCAAGATGGTCGAGCTCGTCGAGGCCGGCAAAGGGCGCTACAAGCTCGAGCGGTACGCGATCGAACCGCTGCCGAAAGACTCTGTCGTCGACGGCAACATCAACAAGCTCGACGTCGTCTGCGACGCGTTGAAGCGCTGCCACAAGCGGCTCGGCACCGGCGTGAAGAACCTCGCCCTCGCGCTTCCGAATGCGGCCGTGATCAGCAAGAAGATTCTGGTGCCCGCCGGCCAGACGGAAGAAGAGCTGGAGGTACAGGTCGAAACGGAAGCGAATCAGTACATCCCGTTTTCGCTGGACGAAGTGAACCTCGATTTCCAGGTGCTCGGGCCCGCGCCGAACAATTCCGAGGACGTGGAAGTACTGATCGCGGCCTCGCGCAAGGAAAAGGTCGAGGACCGCGTGGCCGTAGCGGAGGCAGCGGGCCTCAAACCGATCGTAATGGACGTCGACCTCTTCGCGGCCCAGGCCGCTTTCGAGCTGACCGGCGTCGGCCTTGCCGAAGAAGACAAGGACCAGAACATCGCGATGATCGACATCGGCGCGAATTCGACGGCCGTCAACATCATGCGTAACGGCCAGTCGATCTATCTTCGCGAGCAGCCTTTCGGAGGCAACGAGCTCACCGAAGAGATCCAGAACAAGTTCGGACTCACGGCGGAAGAGGCCGAGGTCGCAAAGCGCGAAGGCGGCTTGCCGGAAGAATACGAATCGGAGCTCCTGGAGCCGTTCGTCGAGAAGATGGGGCTCGAGATCGCGCGTGCCCTGCATTTTTTCTTCAGCTCGACTGCCTACAACCAGGTCGGCCAGATCGTGCTTTCGGGAGGCTGCGCGGCCATTCCCGGCGTCGATACCGCGATCGCTCGCCGGGCGCAGGTAAGGACGACCATCGCGAACCCGTTCGCGACGATGGAGGTTTCGCCGAAGATCAGATCGGCGAGCCTCGCTCAGGATGCGCCCTCCCTGATGGTCGCATGCGGGCTCGCCCTGCGGAGATTCGATCAATGATCCGCGTGAACCTGCTGCCGCATCGCGAGATACGCCGCCGCCGTCTGCAGCAGCAGTTTGTCGTGCTGCTGCTGGGCGTGGCGCTGTTCGGCGCGGCAGTGTGGGGCGTCGTCCATACGTCGCTCCGCGGCAGCTACGAAGATCGGATCGGAAGAAACACGTTCCTCAAGGACGAGATCGGGAAGCTCGACAAGGAAATCGAGGACATCAAGAGGCTGAAGGAAATGACCGCGGCGCTGCTCGCGCGTAAACGCGTGGTCGAGACGTTGCAAAGCAATCGCTCGGATGTCGTCCACCTGCTCGACGAGCTCGCCCGGCAGCTGCCGGACGGCGTCTACCTCAGGGGCATCAAGCAGCAGGGCACGCGCGTCACCATCAACGGCTACACGCAATCGCAGGCGCGCGTCTCGACGCTCATGCGCAGCCTCGATGCCTCGCCGCATCTCGAGAATGCGAGCCTCGTCGAAATCAAAGCGCTGACCCAGCCCGGCACGCGCGTCAACGAATTCACTTTGAACATCAGCGTCGCACGACCGAAGGACGAGCCCGCCGAGCTGGCAAAAGCGGTGGCGACGACGGCGGCAGGCCCGAGATGACATTCGACGAGTTCAAGCGCCTGGATCCCAAAAAGGTCGGCACGTGGCCGGCACTGCCGAAAATCGGCGTGCTCGTACTGGTGCTGCTCCTCATCATGGGCGCGGGCTACTGGTTCGACTGGAAAGACCAGCTCGAGCAGATCGATGCGGAAGCTGCGAACGAAGCGCAGCTCAAGAAGACCTTCGTCGAAAAGAAAACGCAGGCCCTCGACCTTCCCGCCTACCGCAAGCAGCTCGAGGATATCGAGAAGCAGTTCGGCGCGCTGCTGAAGCAGCTTCCCGGTAAATCCGAGATCGACGCGCTGCTGACCGACATCAACCAGGCAGGGCTCGGCCGCGGGCTCCAGTTCGAGCTCTTCAAGCCGGCCGCGGAAGAGACCGTCCGCGACTTCTATGCGGAGCTGCCGATCAGCATCCGCATCACCGGCGCCTATCACGACATGGGTGCTTTCGCGAGCGATGTGGGCAAGCTCTCGCGCATCGTCACCCTCAACGATATCGCGCTCTCGGTGGCCAAGGACAACACACTGGTCATGGACGCGACGGCAAAGACGTTCCGCTATCTCGACGAAGACGAGGTCGCGGCGAAAAAGAAAGCTGCGATGAAAGACAAGAAGGGCGGCAAATCGTGAAGCGGGTCGGCGTGACGGCTCTCTTCGTTTGCCTTGCGCTCCTCGGGTGCTCGGGCGAACCGCACGGCGATCTCCGGCAATTCGTGCAGGAATCCGAGAATCTGCCGCACGGCCGCGTGCCGCCGCTGCCGGAAGTGAAGCCGTACGAGCCGTTTACATATGTGGCGTTCGACCTCGTCGATCCTTTCAAGCCTCGCAAAATCGAACCCCCGAAGAATTCCGGCTCCAGCGGCCTCGCGCCGGATCTCAATCGCCGGCGAGAACCGCTCGAGAGCTACCCGCTGGAGAGTCTCAAGATGGTCGGAACGCTGGAGCAGAAAAAGCAGATCTACGCGCTCGTCAAAGCGCCGGACAACGGGCTGTTCCGGGTCCGCACCGGCAACTATCTCGGCCAGAACTTCGGCCGGATCTCCGCGATTTCCGAAGCCTCGATCAAGCTGAAGGAGATCACGCAGGACGCTGGCGGTAATTGGGAAGAGAAAGAACAAGTGATGCTCCTTCAAGAGGAAGCGGAGGTCAAAAAGTGAGCGGTATGCCGAGCTTTCTCGCGCGTGTGCTCGCCGCGCTCGCAGGGTTGTGCGTGCTGCTCGCGATTGCGCCCGCGCATGCGCAGGTGAACGCCATCGAGGCCGTGGACGTTTCGCCACAGCCCGGCGGGCGCGTGGTCGTGCGCATCACGATGAAACAGCCGCCGGCGAATCCGCCGGCAGGCTTCACCGTCAACAACCCGCCGCGCATCGCGCTCGACTTCCCGGCGACAACCAACGCCATGGGCAGGAACGCACAGGACGTCGCCGAGGGCGATTTGAGGCGCATAAACGTCGTGCAGGCCGGCGAGCGTACGCGCATGGTCCTCGAGCTCGCGCGGCCGGTGCGCTACGACACACAGATCGAAGGACGCACGGTGCTCGTCACGCTGTCGGGCAGCCCGGAAGCACCCGCACTCGCTGCCACGCCGACAACGACGCCGCGTTTCGCGGAAGTGCGTCAGGGCGATCGCCGCCATGCGCTTCGCGATATCGACTTTCGCCGCGGGAGTTCGGGCGAAGGACGCGTGATCGTCGATCTCTCCGACAACCAGGTCGGCATCGACGTGCGCACGCAGGGACGCAATATCGTCGTCGAGTTCATCAACACGGCCGTGCCGCGCAATCTCGAGCGACGCATGGATGTCTCCGACTTCGGGACGCCGGTGCAGGTCGTGGAAGCGTCCGCTCAAGGTAACAACGGTCGGCTCGTGATCCAGCCGCGCGGCAACTGGGAGCACTCGGCCTATCAGACCGATAACCGGTTCATCCTGGAAGTGAAGCAGGTGATCGAGGACCCGAACCGCCTGG
>DASRIK010000012.1:0-4602 GCA_035650035.1 Burkholderiales bacterium
AGACTGCGTACATACATCCGGCGTCTTGGACTGAGCCAATCGCCCAAATGGGAAATCCGCACGAGCACTCCTCAACACTGGGCGGCCTCGTAGGCCGTTATACAGTTCAGGTTCTGAGCTCGTCGGTTCGACCTGTTACCCCATTTCTCGTCAGCTACTGCAATCGGTCGGCGCAACCTGCGCCTGCGGAACCGCGTGGTAAGGAAACTCTGCATTTCGACCACTGGCAGGGATGTGCTGAGCCGTTGCCAATAGCTGGAGATCAGTAGGCCGATTTCGGCATAGCTGAAGCGCCTCCAGTATCGGGTTCGATGCGTTCAGAGACACCTTGTTACGTCGGAAGTAGCTGTTTGCGAACGCGATACAAATTGGCGAAACCGAACAGCGCGTACATTTGCGCGAGGTTCTTCGCGATGCCCCGGTAGCGCACCTTGCCATGCCTCCACAGGTGCTTGACGACCAGAAACGGGTGCTCGGCGATGGCACGCACCCTCGAGTAGCGCCGGTTGCGCAAGCGTTGCTGAGCGCGCTGCGGGTGGTCGGTGATGCGTTCATTCACGCAAAAACGCAGGCCCACCGCAGCCGCCATCGCTTTGGCCGTCTTCGACTGATAGGCCGTGTCACCATAAAGCGTTTGCTCCTCGCCATGCAACAACTGCGGCATCACGCTCGCGTCGTGCACGTGGGCAGCCGTGGCTTCAATCGTGTGCACGAGCCCGGAGCCCACATCGCTGCCGGTATGCACCTTCATGCCGAAATACCACTGGCCGGCCTTCTTCGTCTGATGCATCTCCGGATCGCGCCGATTCTGCTCGTTCTTCGTCGACGAGGGCGCATGGATGATCGTGGCGTCCACGATCGTGCCCTTGCCGACGAACAAGCCACGCTCGGCCAGCAATGTGTTGATTTCTGCGAACAGCGCCGCGGTGAGCTCGTGGCGTTCAAGCAGCCGCCGAAAGCGCAGAATCGTGGTCTCGTCGGGGATGATGTCCGCGTCGCTGGTGACCCCGGCAAATCGTCGCATCAACAGCGAATCGTAGAGCGCCTCTTCCGTGGCTGGATCAGACAGGTTGTACCACTGCTGCAGGCAGTAGATACGCAGCATGCGTTCGAGCGGTATCGGCGGCCGACCGCCGGCCGTACTCGGCTTCGGATAGTGCGGCTCGATGAGCGCACAAAGCCGGGCCCACGGCACGACCTGATCCATTTCGGCCAGAAACTGCTCGCGTTTGGTCTTCTTGCCCTTATCGAAGAAGCCTGTCATCGACAACGCCGTTTGCTTCATCTCGCCCCCTAAAGTGGTGCTCGCTACTGCAACGTACCACTACTCACGGGGTTGACGAGGAGCTACAGTTCTGCAGAGTTTCCTTAGCACTCACGTCCGAGTCTGCGAGGTTTAAGGAGACGAATAGCCGCCGCGGCGGCTATTCTTTGCGCCTTCCGTTCGCGAGCGCCGCGTGCGCCGCCGCCAGCCGCGCCACGGGCACGCGGAACGGCGAACACGAGACGTAATCCAGTCCCGTGCGGTGGCAGAAGTCGATGCTGCTGGGATCGCCGCCGTGCTCGCCGCAGATTCCGATCTCGAGGTTCTTGCGGCGCGCGCGGCCCAGCTTCACGCCGATTCGCATGAGCTCGCCCACGCCTCGTTCGTCGAGCGTCGCGAAAGGATTCCTCACGAGGATGCCTTTCTGGAGATACTCGCTCAAGAACCCCGTCTCTGCGTCATCGCGCGAGATGCCGAACGTCGTCTGCGTGAGATCGTTCGTGCCGAATGAAAAGAACTCCGCGAACTCGGCGATGCGATCGGCGACCAGTGCCGCGCGCGGCACTTCGATCATGGTGCCAAACTGAAACGGAATCTTCTGCCCCTGCTCCTTTAGCACCATGCGCGCCTCTTCCTCGAGCAGCGCCCGCTGAACCTTGAGCTCCGCGCTCGTCGCGGCGAGGGGGATCATGATCTTGGGTTTCAGCTTCACGCCTTCGCGCGCACACTCGCAGGCGGCCTCCGCGATCGCCCGCATCTGCATGCGCACGAGCTCCGGCATGAGAATGCCCAGGCGTACGCCTCTCAAGCCGAGCATCGGATTCTGCTCGTGCAGTGCTTCGACGCTTTCCAGCACCTTGCGCTTCGCGTGAAGCTCGCGCTGGAGCACCGAGGCATCGCCGTCGTTCAATTTCAGCCGGAGCTCGAGCTCGGTGACCGCTTTGTTGAGCTCGTCGCGGCTCGGCAGGAACTCGTGCAGCGGCGGATCGATGAGCCGGATCGTCACCGGCAGGCCATCCATCGCCTTGAAGAGGCCGACGAAATCCGCGCGCTGCACAGGCAGTAACTTGGCGAGATGCTCGGCACGTTCCTCCGGCGTGCGCGCGAGTATCATGCTTTGCACGATCGGCAGCCGCTCGGCCTCGAAGAACATGTGCTCGGTGCGGCAGAGGCCGATGCCTTCAGCGCCGAACCTGCGCGCGCGTTCCGCATCACGCGCGTAATCTGCGTTTGCCCACACGCCGAGCTCGCGGAAGCGATCGGCCCACGAGAGCAGCTCGACGAAATACGGATCCGTCACGTCGGGCACGAGCGTCGTAAGCTCGCCTTTGAACACTTCGCCCGTTGCGCCGTCGATCGATAGCCAGTCGCCTTCCTTGAGTAGGGTGCCGGACGCGCTCTTCAGCTGACGGCGCTCGACATTCACTTCGATGTCGACGACCCCTACGACTGCCGGAATGCCGAATTGACGCGCGACGAGCGCCGCATGGCTCGTGCGGCCGCCGCGGCTGGTGACAACGCCTTGCGCGGCAAGCATCCCGTGCACGTCGTCCGGCCGGGTTTCGGGCCGCACCAGGATGACAGGCTTCTTCAGTTGATGCGCCCAGTGCTCGGCGGTATCGGCGTCGAAGACGATCTGCCCGATCGCTGCGCCCGGGGAGACGTTCAGGCCTTCGGCCAGCAGATCGCCTTTTTCGCGTGCACTCGCGCGCGCGCCTGCTTCGAGCTGCGGATGCAGAAAGAAATCGACATGGTCCGGCTGGACGCGCAGCACCGCTTCTGCTTTCGTAATCATTTTCTCGCGCGCGAGGTCTACCGCGATGCGTATGGCGGCTTTCGCTGTGCGCTTCGCGTCGCGGGTCTGCAGGATCCACAGTTTCCCGCGCTCGATCGTGAATTCGATGTCCTGTACTTCGCGGTAGTGCTTTTCGAGCAGGCGTGAAATACGCCGGAGCTCCTTGTCGACTTTCGGCATGACGCGGCCGAGCTCGGCGATCGGGAGCGTTCTGCGGTTCCCGGCGACGACATCTTCGCCTTGAGCGTTCACGAGGAAATCGCCTTCCAGCTGATCCTCCCCGGTGGTGACGTTACGCGTGGTCATCACGCCGGTGCCCGAATCGGTTCCCAGGTTGCCGAACACCATCGTCACGATATTCACGGCCGTGCCGAGGTCGTGTGCAATGCCGGCGGCGTTTCGATAGTCCTGTGCGCGCTTGCCATTCCAGGAGCGAAACACCGCCTTGGTCGCGAGCTCGAGCTGTTCGAGCGCATCCGTTGGAAACGGCCGATGGGCCTCTTCTTCGACGATACGTTTGAAGCCGGTCGTGATTTCTTTCAAGTCCTCGGCCGGGAGTTCCGCGTCGTTCCATACGCCCCGGCGCGAGCGATAGTCTGAAAGAAGCGACTCGAACGGCTTTGCCGACAGCTCCAGCACGACCGTGGAAAACATCTGAATGAGGCGGCGATACGCGTCGTAGACGAACCGCTCATCGCCTGTCAGGCGCACCATGCCTTCGGCGACCGCATCGTTGAGTCCGATGTTCAGCACGGTGTCCATCATGCCGGGCATGGAGAACTTCGCACCCGAACGGCACGACACGAGCAGCGGCTTTGCGGAATCGCCGAACCTCTTCCCTGTCGAGCGCTCGAGCGCTTTCACCGCGCTCAGCACTTCGTCCCACATGCCTCTCGGGAAACGATCGCGCGCCGCGAGAAACGCGTTGCACGCTTCGGTCGTCACGACGAATCCGGGCGGTACCGGCAATCCGAGCCGCTTCATTTCGGCCAGATGCGCACCCTTGCCGCCGAGCAGCCCGCGCAAGTTGTCGGCGGATCCTGCCGCGCGTTCCGCGATGCGGATTTCATCGAACGAATACACGTATTTGCGAGGCGCTTTGACTTTCGTGCGCACAGAGGCCTGACGCGCCGGCGCGCGCCGTGACGATTTCTTCCTGGTAGCCATGGTTATCGCTGAGATTGAGGTGCTGAATGTTACACCCTGAGCTCCGCGCGGCGACGAGTCAGATGACCCCTTGTGCCTGCCACCGTGCGAGCTCGTTCTTCGTATGTCCCAGCGGCCCGACGAAGACTTCTTCGTTGTGGTGTCCAGGTCCCGGCGCGAGGCTGTCGATGCGACCCGGCGTCTCGGACAGCTTGAGTGGGGGTGCCGGTAATTTTCAGCGGGCCATAACCGTTTTCGATCAGTGTGCCACAACGAAAAATGACGATACTATGCGGCACTCGAAGAATCCGTTGGAGCAGTCATGCATACATCTCCCGCCGAGCTCGAGCACAACAAGGCGATCGTCCGCAGCTTCAAGGAGTGCCAGGGCACGAAA
>DASRIK010000013.1:0-4755 GCA_035650035.1 Burkholderiales bacterium
CCGAGGCCATGTGCTTCAGCGATTCGCGCACGAAGCCCGGTGACAATCCGGCAGAGAGCACCACGCCGTCGCAGATTTTCCCGGTGAGCGCGAGCATTTGGGGCTTCATCGCCGCAAGGTAGATCGGGATCGGTGCGGGCGGCGTGAACATCATGCGCGCGCCCCGCAATCGGAAACGGACGGCTTCCTGCTCGACCGGCTGCCCGGACCAGAGCGCGCGCAAGGCGACGATGAACTCGCGCGCGACCGCAACCGGTTTCTCGACCGACTCACCGGATTCCGCCAGGAATAGCGGATTGCCCGTGCCGAGGGCGAGCGCCACGCGCCCGGGCGCGGCTTCGGCGAGCGTTGCCATCTGCATCGCGGTGGGCATCGGGTGACGAAGGTACGGACTCACGGCCGTGGGCACGACCGCGACATCCGGAACGGCGCTCGCGAAACCGAGGCAGGACACGATCGGCTCGCGATAGCCAAGATGATCGGCCATCCACAGGCTCTTCGCGCCCGCCGCCGCGGCTTCTTTCGCGAAAGCGAGCGCGTCGGCGTACGGGTTGAAACCGTCGAAACTGACGCCTAACTTCACAATCGCGTTATTGTTCCGGAAGCGCCGCGCGCATCGGCTGGCCGAGCTCCTTCGCGAGGGCGCGCTGGTAGACGACATGCGCAAGCGCGACGTCCTGGCTTGCCATACCCTGCGTGACGATCAGCACACGCTGCCCGGGGCTCGTGCGGCCGGGATGTTTGCCGCCGACGACTTCGGCGACGGTCGCGTCGATCCAGCCCGGCGCTTCCGGTCCGAAAAGCTCCGTGAGTTCCTTGCGCAGCTGCTCGCGGCTGTCGACGACGAAGAGATCCGCTTTCTCGACGAGATCGCGCCCGGGCTCTGCGCTGTCGAGCGTGGCAACGACAGCGCCCGGCGCCACCCAGGATTCCTCGAGCACTGCGCGTGCACTGTTCGTGGCCGTCAGGATCAAATCGGCGCCCCGCACTGCGGCTTCGACGCTATCGGCGGGCGTCGCGTTTATACCGTAACGCCCCCTGGCCCGTTCCGCGAGCGCACGGCGTGTTTCCGGGCGTCGCGATGCAATCCGCACTTCGCGCAACCTGAAAAGGCGCGTGTAGTAGTCGAGCGCGGTCGTCGCGAGGCGTCCGGCACCGACAAGCGCGAGCGTTGCAGCGTCGGCGCGCGCGAGCCGCCGCGCGGCCATCACGATCGATGCGACGGTGCGCTGCGCGTACGTCCACGTCTCGTCGACGAACGCGAGCGGACGCGAGCTCTCCACGTCCACCAGCACGACAAAGCGTGTTGCGTCCTGCGAAGTTTCGTCCGTCGCGTTGTGAGCCACCAGTCTGAAGCCCGCGACGGAGAGCTCGTCCAGGATGCACGCCTTCAGGTGATAGTGATTTTCGAAGCGGTCGCGCATGTTCATGTTCGGCGGCGACGGCCAGCGCACGCGGCCCGCCGCATCCCACGCGATTACGCGCTCGATCCCGGCGAGCACATCGTCGGCAGTCAGCAGCTCACTGCATTGCTGCGCGGTGATGTAAAGCGGATTGCTGAGAATGACTGCACCTCTTCATTGTAAGTAGCGCCGCGAGGCGCAAAGTCGGGCCGTCGCGCCCGCAGCGAAGCGGGGGAGCGGCGTAAGGTTTTAATCCGCTTTGATGCCGGCCTTGCGGATCACCGCGCCGTAAACCTCGCCTTCGTTCCTGAGCGTCGCCGCACACTGTTCCGGTGCGTCGCCGATGATCTCGATTCCCGCCTGCTCGAATCGCTGCTGCGTGTCGGGCGATTTCAACACCGTCTGAGCCGCGCCGTGCAGCCTCGAGATCACTTCGCGCGGCGTTCCTGCGGGCGCGAACAGGGCGTAGCGCCCGACGACCGGCGGCATCTTCACGCCCGCTTCCATCACCGTAGGCAGATCCGGTGCAGCGCTCGAGCGCCTGGAACCGAGGCTCGCCAGCAGCCGCATCCTGCCGTTTTTCGCGTGCGGCATCGCAGGACTCAGGTCGCCGAACATCATATCGATTTCGCCTGCGACCACCGCGGCCATGGACGGCCCGGTACCTTTGTAGGGCACGTGGACGAAGTCGGCGCCGATCGCGCCGCGGAAAAGCTCCGCCGCGATGTGTGAAGTCGAACCGGGTCCGGACGTGCCGTAGGAGAGCGCGTTCTTCTTGGATTTCGCGATCTTCACGAGCTCGCCGACGTTTCGCGCCGGAACCGTCGGATTGATCGCGATCACGTACGCGGTCTGCGCGAGACACGTAACGGGCGCGAGATCCTTCGCCACGCTATAGCCGATCTTGGAATATAGATGCGGCGCCATGATGAGATTGCCCGAGCTTCCGAGGCCCAGCGTGTATCCATCGGGCGCCGCTTTCGCGACATTCTCCGCGCCGATGGTGCCGCCGGCACCACCGCGGTTATCGATGACGACCTGCTGTCCGAGGGTCTCACTCATCTTCGGCGCCACGAGACGCCCGACGATGTCGGCGGGGCCGCCCGGCGCGAAACCGATGACGACCCTGATCGGCTTCGTCGGATACGCAGCCTGGGCGAGCACGCCCGTGGCAGTGCCGAGCAATACCGTTGCGACAATGCAGGTGATCCCTCTGAGTACGCAGCGCTTCATATGTCTTCCCCCGATCGGTCCCGAGCGCGCACTTACCGCGGCTCCTCATAGAGCTCCACTTTGTTGCCGTCCGGATCGGCAACGTAGATGGTCTTGCCGTAGATGCCGTCGTGCAAGTCCTGGAAGAACTTCACACCCGCTTCTTTCAGCCGGCCCGCGAGCCGCTCGACCCCGCTCACGCGAAACGCCATGTGGTCGATCTGCACGGGCTTGCCGGGGCCGCCGGTCGTCAACGCGAGGCCCTGACGGAAAGGAACGAAGGGACGGCCATCGGCGAGCGGTTTGGCCTGGCGCTCGGTGAAGCCGAGGAGATTGGCATAGAACCGCTTCGACGCTTCGATGTCGGCGACCTGCAGGAGCATGTGCGCGAAGCCGTACACGCGCGGCTCGCGCGGCGGCGCGACACCGACTTTGGGCTCGGGCTCGTTGTCGATGCCGAGCTTGCCCATGCGGCCCCAGCTGTCCTTCGGGACGTCCTGAACGATCACGTGCAAGTGCTCGGACCCGCAATCGGCATGCTCGACCATGGCATCGGTGATCGCGGCGACGAGCCTGCGCTTCTGGTTCACCGTGCGCCCGGTCCACAACTGAACTGTTACGACTGGCATGTGTTTTTCTCCTTCAACTCCATATCGCTTCGATCCGCTGGCGTATGCCTTCCCACTGGCTCGCCCCGACAGTCTTCGGCGCACGCATGCCCATGCCGCGTGCCCACACGAACTTCAGGCCGAGCTCGCGCGCGGCCTCGCGATCGATGCCGCCGGGCGGTGCCGCAAGGTCGACAAGCAGCGCATGACGCGGCAAACGCGCGAGCACTTCCCGTCCGACGACTGCCGCGGGAACCGTCGAGACGATCGTGTCCAGCGTGGGCGCGAGTGCTTCCAGCGCATCGAGCGTGTGCGCTTCGGCACCGGCGGCGTGCGCAGCCGCACGCTGCACGGGGTTGCGCGCGGCGACATGCGTATGAGCACCGAGCGCAAGCATATAGCGTGTGACGAGAAAGCCGATCGTGCCCTGGCCCACGATGCATACGCGCGACTTGTGGATCGTGATGTCGGTATTCTCGATCATCACTTTCAGTAGCCCCTCCACGATCGCGGGGCCGCGCATGAGCATGAGCCGCGTGTCGGACTCGTATTCGTGCAGCGTAATGCCGAGCGCGGCGCAATGCCCTTTGAGATTCGCGTCGGCCCAACCGAGGATGATATGGCCGGGTTTTCGCATGCCGCCGAGCGACGAGCGATCCGGAACGATCGGTGCGGGAGATTGCGGCGCGAATAATGCGCCGTTCGCGGCAATCCCGGGAATGGGGAAAAGCGCGACGTCCGCACCGGCAAGTGCGCTTGCCGCATCAGCCGAGAGCGTAACGTCGGCAATGCCTTCGTCGGGCCACGGAAAACCGTAGGCGCGCACGCGTGCGCCCGTCGCCACGGCTTGTCGCGCGATCTCCTGCTCGCGTCGGTCGCCGCCGACGATCGCGATCGTGAGTGACTTCCAGTCCCTACTCACGAGCGCACCAGTGCCAGCAGTCGATCGCGATCGAAGCCTGCAATGCCCATCGCTTCGGCGGTGCGCCCGCGCTCCCGATAACTCGTTCCGACAAGCGTCTCGCCGAGCGCAAAGAGAGAGCCTGCGACCGGCACGGGCACGCCAGCAACGTCTGCGAACGCCATGAAGGGCAGGAGGCCGTGACCGAAGTCCTCGAGGTAGTAGCGATGCGCGAGCGACGGCGGCGCTTTGATGCGGCGGTTCGCTTCGCCCCCGGCGATCGCGCGCGCGAAATCCGTCGGGTCGGTCACCGATTTGTCCACGGTGCCGATGGCCTGCATCTCTTCGATCACGTTCGGAAGCTCGTGCCCGTAAGCGCGCGCCACGGCGCGCCGCTCTTCGTCGAGCGCTTTCATCACGCGCGCGACACCGGGCGTCATTGCATCCACGTAGAACGTGAAGTCACCACTTCTCGCCTCGACCCATGCTGCCGCCAGGATAGCGCCGGGCGGATGCAGCACCATGTTCATGTTCGACAGCCCGACGGCGATGACGTCCCGCACCGGGCTCGCGGCCCGGAACAGCTCGTGCGCGACGCGCAGCGCTTCTTCGCCGCCCGGCAGCGCGGCGA
>DASRIK010000014.1:0-6872 GCA_035650035.1 Burkholderiales bacterium
ACGCACGACCTGGAGAGGTGCGCTGCGAGCGCACGCCACGAGACCACATGGCCCATTACCTCGGACTTATCGAGAAGTACCGCGACAGGCTCCCCGTCGACACCGCGACCCCTGTCGTGTCGCTGAACGAAGGCAACACGCCACTGATCGAGCTGAAGAACCTGCCGAAGCGCATCGGCAAGAACGTGCGCATTTACGCGAAGTTCGAAGGACTGAATCCTACGGGCTCTTTCAAGGACCGCGGCATGACCATGGCGGTCACGAAAGCGATCGAAGCCGGCGCCAAAGCGATTATCTGCGCGTCGACCGGCAACACGTCGGCGTCCGCTGCCGCGTACGCCGCACGCGCCGGGATCGCCTGCTTCGTGCTGATACCGGAAGGCAAGATTGCTTTGGGGAAGCTCTCGCAAGCGATGATGCACGGCTCGCTGGTCATCCAGATCCGAGGCAATTTCGACGACGGCATGCGGCTTGTGCAACTCGCGGCGGAATCGACGGGCGTCGCACTCGTCAATTCGATCAATCCATTCCGGCCGCAGGGTCAGAAAACGGTAGCGTTCGAGGTTCTGGAAGCGCTGGGCGATGCGCCTGACTACCATGCGCTGCCCGTGGGAAACGCTGGAAACATCGGCGCGCACTGGGCGGGGTATTCCGAAGCCGCGTGCGAGCAGACTCGCGCCTGCGCCTATTGCGATGGCAAGTGCCCGTTCCACCGCGCGAAAATCGCGACGAGGCGGCCCATCATGGTCGGGTATCAGGCCTCAGGCGCCGCGCCGATCGTGCGCGGAAAGCCGGTCGAGAATCCCGAAACCGTCGCCACTGCAATACGCATCGGCAATCCCGCATCGTGGGAGCTTGCGGTGAACGCCCAGCGCGAGTCCGGCGGCTGGTTCGACGAATGCCCGGACGAAGAGATCCTGCGTGTGCAGAAACTGCTCGCGGAGACGGAAGGCGTGTTCTGTGAGCCCGCCTCCGCGATTTCGCTCGCCGGGGTGCTGAAGGACCTCGAGCGCGGTCGCATCCGTGAGGGCAGCACGATCGTGTGCACGCTGACCGGGCATGGACTCAAAGACCCGGACACGGCGATCGCACAATGTGTGAAGCCGCAGACGGTCGATGCGGAGCTCTCCGAGATCGAAGCGCTCATACGCTCACATTTGCAGCGTTAGCCCTGTTCCGCGAAGCGCATCGACAAGTCCACCGCGTCGATGTCCTTGGTGAGGCTACCGATCGAGATGCGGTCGACGCCCGTCTCGGCGATCCCTCGAACGGTATCGAGCGTAATGCCTCCGGAAGCTTCCAGCTGAGCACGGCCTGCGGTGAGAGTCACCGCCTGGCGCATCTGATCGAGGGTCATATTGTCGAGCAGTATCATCTTGGCGCCGGCTGCGAGCGCTTCTTCGAGCTGTTGCAAGGTTTCCACTTCGATCTGGATCCATACGTTGGCGGGCGCCACGCGGTACGCCTCCGTCAATGCCGCCGTGATACCCCCTGCGGCGGCGATGTGGTTTTCCTTGATCAGCATTCCGTCGTAAAGCCCGAGCCGGTGATTGACCCCGCCGCCGATCCGAACCGCGTATTTCTGCGCGAGCCGTAAGCCCGGTAGTGTCTTGCGTGTGTCGACGATCGCCGCGCGTGTGCCCGTTACGGCTTCGACATAACGTTGCGTGGCCGTGGCTACCGCGGAAAGCGTCTGAAGAAAATTGAGGCCCGTGCGCTCGCCGGTAAGGAGCGCACGAGTATTGCCGAGGAGCTCGCAGACCCGCTCGCCGCGCTCAAGGCGTTGGCCTTCAGCGGCGTGCCAGGTTACGGTAACGCCCGAATCGAGCTTACGAAACACAGCGTTGAACCAGGGCTGGCCGCAGAGCACCGCGTCCTGCCGGCAGATAATGGTCGCCTGCGAGGTCTGCTTCTCTGGTGTGAGCATTGCCGTCCAGTCGGCGGGCCCGACATCTTCGGCGAGCGCGGCCGCGACGTTTCGTTCGATTTCGGTATGTAAATCCATGAGTTCGGTCAGCATCGGGTCCGGAGTAGCGATAGTTTAGCGGACGCGCTACGGCCAAAACCCTGCGCTTGCAAGGGCCTTGAAATCGCCTCCTTAGGCCCGATTTAAGCTAGAGAAAATCAGGTTTTACGAGGGTCCGGCCATGCGTTTCGACAAGTTCACGACGAAGTTCCAGCAGGCGTTTGCGGACGCGCAAAGCATTGCGGTAGGGAACGACAACCCGTACATCGAGCCGCAACACCTGCTCTACGCGCTGCTGAACCAGGAAGACGGAAGCACGGCGTCCCTGCTCGCCAAGGCCGGCGTGAACGTGCCGGCATCGAAGAGCGCGCTGAAGAACGCAATCGACCGGTTGCCCAAAGTGGAAGGTACGGGCGGCGAAGTCAACGTTTCGCGTGACCTCGCGAACCTTCTCAACCTGACAGACAAGGAGGCGCAGAAGCGTGGCGATCAGTACATCGCTTCCGAGCTCTTCCTGCTCGCGCTCATGCAGGATAAGGGCGAAACCGGACGGCTGCTCAAACAGCACGGCGCGACACGCGAGCACATCGAGCAGGCCATCAGTGCCGTACGCGGGGGTGAAAGCGTGCAGAATGCCGAAGCGGAAGGCGCCCGCGAAGCGCTGAAGAAGTACACGCTGGATCTCACCGATCGCGCGCGTTCCGGCAAGCTCGATCCCGTCATCGGGCGGGACGAGGAAGTCCGCCGTGTGATCCAGATCCTGCAGCGCCGTACCAAAAACAATCCTGTGTTGATCGGCGAGCCGGGCGTCGGCAAGACGGCCATCGTCGAAGGTCTCGCGCAGCGTATCGTCAACGATGAGGTGCCCGAGACGCTCAAGGGCAAGCGGGTGCTATCACTCGACATGGCGGCGCTTCTCGCCGGCGCGAAATATCGTGGTGAGTTCGAAGAGCGGCTCAAATCCGTGCTGAAGGAGATCGCGCAGGAGCAGGGCCGCATCATCGTCTTCATCGACGAAATCCACACGATGGTCGGGGCCGGAAAAGCCGAGGGCGCGATGGACGCCGGAAACATGCTCAAGCCCGCGCTCGCGCGTGGCGAGCTGCACTGCGTAGGCGCGACGACCCTCGACGAATACCGGAAGTACATTGAAAAAGACGCAGCGCTCGAGCGTCGCTTCCAGAAAGTGCTCGTGGATGAGCCTTCGGTCGAAGCGACCATCGCAATACTGCGTGGTCTGCAGGAGCGCTACGAGCTCCACCATGGCGTGGAGATCACGGATCCTGCGATCGTCGCTGCGGCGGAGCTCTCGCATCGCTACATCAGCGACCGTTTTCTGCCGGACAAGGCGATCGACCTGATCGACGAAGCGGGGGCACGCATCAAGATGGAAATCGACTCGAAGCCCGAGGCGATGGACCGGCTCGAGCGGCGTCTCATCCAGCTCAAGATCGAGCGCGAAGCCGTCAAGAAAGAGACCGACGAAGCTTCTCGGAAACGCCTCGAGCTGATCGAGCAGGAAATCCGTAATCTCGAGCGGGAATACTCCGAGCTCGACGAGATCTGGAAAGCCGAAAAAGCGACCGTGCAGGGCGCGGCGCACATCAAGGAAGAGATCGAGCGTGTGAAGGCCGAGATCGTCCGCTTGCAGCGCGAAGGCAAGTTCGACAAGGTCGCGGAGCTGCAGTACGGCAAGCTTCCGCAGCTCGAAGCGCAACTAAAGCAGGCCGAGACGGCCGGCGAAGGCAAGGTGAAGCCGCGTCTCCTGCGCACCCAGGTCGGCGCTGAAGAGATCGCGGAAGTCGTGTCGCGCGCAACGGGCATTCCGGTGTCGAAGATGATGCAGGGCGAGCGCGAGAAGCTTCTGCTGATGGAAGACGCGCTGCACAAGCGTGTCGTAGGACAGGATGAAGCGGTGCGACTGGTATCTGATGCGATCCGTCGCCAGCGTGCCGGTCTGGGCGATCCGAAGCGTCCTTATGGGTCCTTCCTGTTCCTCGGGCCCACCGGCGTCGGCAAAACGGAGCTATGCAAAGCGCTCGCGGAGTTTCTTTTCGATTCGGAAGACCATCTCATCCGCGTCGACATGTCGGAGTTCATGGAGAAGCACTCGGTCGCGCGGCTCATCGGTGCGCCGCCCGGCTATGTGGGCTACGAGGAAGGCGGTTATCTGACAGAGCTCGTGCGCCGTAAGCCGTACTCGGTGATCCTGCTCGACGAAATCGAGAAAGCGCACCCGGACGTCTTCAACGTGCTCCTGCAGGTGCTGGACGACGGCCGCATGACCGACGGGCAGGGGCGCACGGTCGATTTCAAGAACACCGTGATCGTAATGACTTCCAACCTCGGCTCGCAGATGATCCAGAGCATGACGGGTGAGGAATATGCCGCGATCAAAGGTGCGGTGCTCGCGGAAGTGAAGACGCATTTCCGGCCCGAGTTCATCAATCGCATTGACGAGATCGTCGTGTTCCATCCGCTCGACGAGCGCAACATCAGGGAAATCGCGCGTATTCAGGTCACGTATCTCGAGAAGCGTGTTGCTGCAATGGACATGAAGCTCGAGATCACGGATGCGGCGCTCAGGGAAATCGCGTCGGTAGGCTTCGATCCGGTGTTCGGCGCGCGCCCGCTGAAACGCGCGATCCAGTCGCAGATCGAGAACCCGCTCGCGAAAGCGATTCTCGAAGGGCGGTTCGGGCCCAAGGACACGATTCGCGTCGATGCGCGGGACGGCAAGGTTGTGTTCGAGAAAGGTGACGAGGTTGTCGAAGCAGAACGTGTCGCGGCCTGAGGCCGCGACACGCTTCTAAGAGTGCCTGACATAATGAGGCACTCTAAAGCTTCATCGCCTGCAAGTAACCGGTGAGCTCGACATAGCCGCGCCCGGCGGGCTTGCCGTCGACCACTGCGTTCACGGCGCCCTCCCAATACACCGTGCCGACCGACGCACGTGTGTCGTGCTCCTGGTCGTCCATCAGCGGTTCCAGTGTGACGCGCATGCCTGGTATTTCCACACGCCAAGCCACCGGGTATGTCGCGCCGGTCCGTGGTGAACGCCACGAGCGTAACGGCACGAACTCGACTTCGGCAGCGGAAAACGCCCGCCTGATTCCGGCACCGCTTCGGTAGGCACCGCCAGCCCAGAACTTCCCGCCTTCGCGGCTGCGCATCCGAAAAGCCATCAAGGCACTCCCGTCGTGGAAGTTGATGCCAATCCAGTCCCACCCGGAAGCGCGTTCATCCATGTAGCTCGATGACCACTCATGGTCGAGCCATGCACTTCCCTGGATGGTCGCACGGCGGCCGCTTTCCGCGACGCTGCCGTCCACGCGCAAGTGCGGAAAGCTGTAGTAGTAGCTCGCGGACTCGGGCCTGGGTCCTTTGCGGCTGAAGCCCTGATCGCCCTGCAGTAGCGGCGCCTGTGTGGGCGTAAATACGAGATCGAGGGCGAAGTCGCGCGCCGCGATCAGCGCGCGATAAGTTTCGCGCTCCTGGACGAGAGACCAGTCGTGAATCCACACGCGCACGCGGCCGCGGTCCGTGCCCGCGAGATCGAATGCGGCGCGCGCAAGCTTCTGATCGTGCACGAGGTGCCCACGCGTGCGGTCGCTCAGGGCCGCATGCGCAATGATGACCTGGCGTGGCGTGAAGGCGCTGGGATTCACCTCGTCGATGTCTCCGCGCGCGCGAAAAAACGTGATCTGGAACCCGAAGGGCGCACGCTTCGGCGCCTCGAGCCACCCCGTGATGTACCACCACTCCGTGCGAAAGTCCGGGTGGCTTCCTTCATCTTCCGGAAAGCGGATGCGATAGCCCGGTACAACCGGCGCGTATGGCGTCACGGGCGATGGTTCACGAGTGACGGGTTGTGCCAATGCCGACGGTGCAGTCAGCGCACCTGCGATCCACGTCAGCGCACGACGTCTCGGGTGCAGATCGGCTTTACGTCTACCCGTCACTCGTCACCTTTCGCGTCACCGTTTCACCAGTCCTCTCGCACCGCACGTGTGACGTCGTCGCTCATTGCAGCGCGTCCACTGACGATCGCGGTCACGCTGCCTGCGATCACGAGCGTGAAGCCGAGCAATGCGAGCTCCGGCCATGGGACGTGCATGTCCATGCTCCAGTGGAAGGACTGGCGGTTGATGACATGGATGAGGATCAGGCTGATGACCCATCCCACGATGAACCCGAAAGCGACGCCCAGTCCCGCCACCACGAAACCCTCGGCGCCCAGCATGGCGCCGACCTGCCGCCGCGCCATACCGATGTGCCGCAGCACACCGAACTCGCGGCGCCGCGCTGATGCCTGCGCACTGAAGCTTGCGCTGACGCCGAACAATCCGATCAGCACGGACGCAGCTTCCAGCGCATAGGTGACGGCGAACGTGCGGTCGAAAATCGAAAGTGATATCGCTTTGAGCTCGCGCGTGGACGCAATTTCCACGCCTTGCGGATCTGCAAAGCTCGCGCGCAGGCGTTCGGCCGCCTCGTCGAACGTCATGCCGCTCTCGAGGTAAACGGCCGCCTCGTTTGCACGCCTGTCTCCCGTGGCCGCAACATAAAGCGCCCGGTCGATGACGACGGCGCCGTTCTGCCGCGCATAGTCGCGCCAGACGCCGGCAACCGTGAACATGCGATGGGCATTTCCGACAGGGAGCTCGATCGTTTCGCCGGGGCGCACGCGCAGCAGGTCGGCGGCGATTTCCGAAAACCACGCTGGCGGGGGTGCTCCGGGCGACGGGATCACCTCGGCACTGCTCATGGGAAGCTCAGGTTGCGGCCGACCGTCTACGAACTCGCGCGCGAGAAGAGTGATGGCGGGCCGGTCGGCGCGAACTAGCATGTTCTGACTGCGAATGAAAAGCGCGGAGCTCACGCCCGGCAGCGCTGCGATGCGACT
>DASRIK010000015.1:0-5471 GCA_035650035.1 Burkholderiales bacterium
GCAACGAAGACCTGGGCGACGTACTGTGCGCCGCCGGTTTTCATGAGCGCGGTGCTCAACGCGAGGCTCGCCACCGTGAGGAAAATCATCGAAGCGTCGAGGGAACGCAGCGAGTCGCGAAGCGTCATGCAGCCGGTGAAGAGCATCAGGACGACACCCGTGATCGCCGCAGCCGCGATCGGCAGTATTTTCGTCGCCGCGAGGACGACGATTAGCAGCATGAACGCGAACGCGAGCGGTGCTTTTCGCGTATGCGGCAAGTCCATCGTGGCGTCCAGGACGAGGAGCTCACCGCTATTCTTCAAGCGTGCGATCTCTTCTTCCCTGCCCTGCACGAGCACGACATCACCCGCACGCAGCACCTCGTCGACGATGGGCGTGTCGGCCGGTTGCGCGTGGCGGCGATGGCCGCGATGCAGCGCGAGCGGAATGAGATCGTAGCGATAGGAAAAACCGGCCTGATTGAGCGTGCGGCGCACGAGCGGCGCATTGTCCGTGACCACGATCTGCGCGAGCTGCTGTTTCGGAGGCGCGAGCGGATGCTCTTTGCTGACGGGTTCCTTGTCGTCCCCGTCGTAGAGTGTGGCTTCGAGCAGTGTCTCGAATTCCTTCAGGTTCTCGGGCGTGTCGCTCACGTAAACCCGGTCGCCAGCCCGCAGGACCGATACCGGCAGCTTGGCAAGCGTCAGGTTTTCTCCGCGCTCGATCCGCGTCACCTTCATGCGGCCGCCGGTCTTCTTCAGGATCTCGGATAAAGGCTTTCCGTCAGCGAAGCTCCCTTCGCTGACGTGAAGCACGGCGCTGAAAACACGCGGCGTCGCCTCCGACAACTCCGAGGTTCGGTCGGGCAGAAGCCGCGGCGCGATGAGCCAGAGGTAAGCGACGCCCACTGCCGCGACGATCGTCCCGGGAACGAAGAAGTCGAACATGTGAAAGCGCGGCACGCCGAGACCCGCGGCCGTGCTCACGACCAGCAGATTCAGGCTGGTGCCTATCGGCGTCAGCACCCCGCCGAGCTGTGCCGAGAACGTCATGGGCATGAGCGTTTTCGAGGCGGGCATCCCCGATCGCATCGCAACGCTGATGAGGATCGGGATCATCATCACGACCTGCGGCGTGTTGTTCATGAACGCGCTGATGATCGCCGTGCTGACGAGCATGCCGAGCATCGCGCCGTTCGGACTCACCTTCCACAGCACCGCCGTCCAGCGACCGATGGGCACCAGCGCGCCCGTGCGCACGAGCCCGTAGCTCGCGATCATGAGCGCGCAGATCGCGATCAGCGCGTCGTTTCCAAAACCGAGAAAGAACTCCTCGGGCTCGAGACGTTCGCCATCGGCCTCGAACGGAAAAACGGTGAACGAAACGGCAAGCGCCGCCAGCACGAGTATGCTGGTCGTCTCGATCGGAATGCGCTCCCGTGAAAACACGAAGAGCGCAACGACCGTGAGCAGCATGACCCCGGCGGCATGCCAGTTCGGCAGATCCGGCAATCCCACCCGTCCTCTCCCCTGCAGAAGTCGCGCGGCATTACCCGGCGCGTGGTGTACGGCTGCGCCTCAAGCAAAGCGGATGCCGTGGAGGGTGTCGTCCGCTCGCAGCCGTTCAGTGCCGCGCGCGGCGGCCGGCATCAGAAAGGAATATCGTCGTCCATCTCGTCGAACGCGCCGCCTTTGCGCGGAGCGCCTTTCGGCGCGCCTGCGCCGGCAGCTGCAGGTTCGCGGGCCATCGATTCCGCACCACCGCCGCGTCCGCCGAGGAGTTGCATGCGGTCCGCGACGATCTCGGTCGAATAACGCTCCTGGCCTTCCTTGTCCTGCCACTTGCGCGTACGGATGCGGCCTTCGACATACACGGGCGATCCTTTCTTCAGGTATTCGCCCGCGATTTCTGCGGTCTTGCCGAAGAAGGCGACACGATGCCATTCCGTGTGCTCCTGCTTTTCTCCGTTTTTGTCCTTCCAGGTGTCGGTGGTGGCGATCCGGATATTCGTCACGGCATCTCCGCTCGGGAGGTACCGCGTCTCCGGATCGGCGCCGAGATTCCCGATCAGTATCACCTTGTTGACTGAGGCCATGTCCGCTCTCCTTGTCCCGCTATAGTTCGAAGCACATTGTGTTCGTCAAAGTGCGCGCTGTCCACCTTGAGGTACGCCGTGCTTTCCGACACGATGACCTGCGCCTCGCGCACACCTGGCAGGGCGCGCAACTGCGCGACGAGCCGCGCGGCCTGCGACGCGTCGAGCGCCGGCAGGCTGTACGTGCGCGTGCTCAGCGCGCCCGGCAATTTCATGCCTGCCGCGATTACAACCCAGATAACGAGCAGCGCCGCGTCGGCGATGACAACGCCTGACATACCCCAACGGCCATACAAGAAACCGCCGACTGCAGCGCCGAAGAAAGTGCCGAAAAATTGCACACTGCTGTAGACGCCGATTGCGACGCCTTTGCTCTGTGGCGGTGCCATGCGCGACGTGAGCGAGGGCAGCATCGCTTCGAGCACGTTGAAAGGCGTGAAAAAAAGGAGCAGAAAGAGCGCGATCGCCAGGACGGTCGCGCTGAGCCATGGCAGCGCGATCTGCGCGACGAGGATCAACGCAACGGACGCGACGAAGAAACGTTTTGCGCGGCGCGCGCTACCCTGATTCATGATCGCCGGCACCATGAGCACGAACGATCCCAGCATCACTGGCAGGTACACTTTCCAGTGCGCGTTTACGGGCAGACCTGCATCGCGCAATGCGAACGGCACCACGATGAAAAGCGCCATCAGGATGGCGTGCAGCGCGAAGATGCCGTAATTCAGGCGGGCGAGCTGCGGGTCGGTGAGCGCTGTCCAGAACTCACGTAAAGCGCCGCCACGCGCTGCGCCTCGCACTTCCGCCGCGTCTGGGACGATGCGCCAGACGACGAGCATCGCAGCGATCGCGAGCACGCCCGTCATCGCGAAAAGTCCCGGTACGCCGATGAGCCCGTTCAGCCATGGGCTCGCGACCAGCGACATTGCGAACGCGAGCCCGATGGTCGAGCCGATCATCGCCATCGCTTTCGTCCGCTGCTCTTCGCGCGTGAGATCCGCTGCCATTGCCATGACCGCGGCGGATATCGCACCGGCGCCCTGCAGCACTCGACCGAGGATCACGATGTAGATATTCGGCGCCGCGGCGGCGACGAAGCTGCCGACAGCAAAGATCGCGAGCCCGACGTAAATAACCGGTTTGCGCCCATAACGGTCGGACCACCAGCCGAAAGGTATCTGCAGGACCGCCTGGGTAAGCCCGTACGCCCCGATGGCGAGTCCGACAAGCGTCAGGTTCGATCCCCCGGGGAGCTCCTCGGCGTAGATCGCGAACACCGGCAGGATCACGAACATGCCGAGCAGGCGCAGTCCGAAGATCGCCGCGAGGCTCACGCTCGCGCGCAATTCGACAGGACTCATGCGCTCGCGCGGAACCATTACGAACGGACGGGGTTTAAACGATTGGGAATGCCGACGGGAGTTCGGTATATTAACAGGTTTGCCCTTATGGCCGCGCTCACCACTTCGTCCGTAGTACCTCTCCCTCGCCGCGTGCAGGACGGGGAAGGCGGAGTGGCGGATTCTGCCGAGCTGATCCGCATCCGCGGCGCGCGCACGCACAATCTCAAGAACATCAGTCTCGATCTGCCGCGGAATCGCCTTGTCGTGATCACAGGCCTCTCCGGGTCGGGCAAGTCTTCGCTTGCGTTCGATACGCTCTACGCGGAAGGCCAGCGTCGTTACGTGGAGTCGCTCTCGGCCTACGCACGCCAGTTCCTCGAGCTGATGGAGAAGCCGGACGTCGACCTGATCGAAGGGCTCTCCCCCGCGATATCCATCGAGCAGAAAGCGACGAGCCACAATCCCCGGTCGACGGTCGGCACCGTCACGGAGATACACGACTATCTGCGGCTGTTATACGCGCGCATCGGCGATCCTCACTGCCCCGAGCACAACATCGCGCTCACAGTGCAGAGCGTCTCCCAGATGGTCGATCACGTGCTGACGCTCCCGCAGGACACTCGTCTTATGGTGCTTGCACCGCTCGTCGTCGGGCGCAAGGGCGAGCAGGCAGATCTTTTCGAGGAGTTGCGCGCGCAGGGGTTCGTGCGCATCCGCGTGGACGGCACGGTGTACGAGCTCGATGATCTGCCGAAGTTGAAGAAGAACTTGAAGCACACGGTAGAAGTCGTCGTCGATCGACTGAGGGTGCGCGAAGAGGCGAAGCAGCGGCTGGCGGAATCCTTCGAAACAGCGCTGCGGCATGCCGATGGGCGCGCGCTGGCCGTCGAAATGGACAGCGGTCATGAACATCTCTTCTCGGCGAAGTTTGCCTGCCCCGTGTGCAGCTATTCCTTGCCCGAGCTCGAGCCACGCCTCTTTTCGTTCAACAACCCGATGGGTGCGTGTCCACGGTGCGACGGCCTCGGGACCATCAGCTTCTTCGATCCGAAGCGAGTCGTCGCTTTCCCGGAGCTCTCGCTCGCATCGGGTGCGATCAAAGGCTGGGATCGACGCAATCAGTTCTACTTTCAGCTGCTGCAGTGTCTCGCGAGTCACTATGGCTTTGACCTCGAGCGCCCTTTTGCCGAGCTGCCAGAGGCCGTACAGCACGCGATCCTGCACGGCTCGGGACGAGAAAAAGTGCGGTTTATCTACGTCGGCGAGCGCGGCAACAAGCACGTGCGCGAGCACCCGTTCGAAGGCGTCCTGCCCAACCTCGAGCGCCGTTATCGCGAAACGGATTCGGCGGTGGTACGCGAAGAGCTCTCGAAATATCTGAACACGCAGCCATGCCCGGAGTGCGCGGGAACGCGGCTCCGCGGCGAAGCACGGCACGTCAAAGTGGCCGAGCGGCCCATATACGAGATTTCGAAGCTTCCGCTTTCGCAGGCGATCGCGTTCTTCAAAGCTCTGGAGTTGCCTGGCGTCAAGCAGGCGATCGCCGACAAGATCGTGCGCGAAATCGTGAATCGGCTGCAGTTCCTGGTCGACGTGGGGCTCGAATACCTGTCGCTCGACCGCTCCGCCGACACGCTGTCCGGCGGCGAAGCACAGCGCATCCGTCTCGCGAGCCAGATCGGATCGGGCCTGACCGGCGTGATGTACGTTCTCGACGAGCCGTCGATCGGTCTCCATCAACGCGACAATGCGCGGCTGCTGCGCACGCTCGAACGCCTGCGCGACATCGGCAACTCCGTCATCGTCGTCGAGCACGACGAGGAAGCCATCATGTCCGCGGATTACGTGATCGACATGGGACCCGGAGCCGGTGAGCATGGCGGACGCGTCGTGGCGGAAGGAACGCCGAAAGAGGTTGCGGCCCATCCGGAATCGCTTACGGGCCAGTATCTCAGCCGCAGGAAGAGGATCCAGCTGCCGCATCTTCGTAACCGCCGGAATCCGAATCAGCAGCTGATCATCTCGGGGGCGACGGGCAACAATCTGAAGAA
>DASRIK010000016.1:0-3784 GCA_035650035.1 Burkholderiales bacterium
GCTTGTTCGCGTCCGGGCTGCCGAAGTACTTCTCCCAGAGAAAAAGCTTGATATCGCCTTTGCGCGTCCAGTGTTCCTGGCCGCTCACGTTCGATTCTGCAGGGTCCATAGGTCTTCCAGTCGAATATCGGAGAGTAAACAGTGAAGAACAAACATTTTACCTGTGACGAGAAGAGGTCGCAGAAGAGCTGGCCGCTCTTCCCAATGGCCTCTCATCTCCGCCGAGATTCGAAATGGATTTCTCGATCACTGAAGAGCAGCGCGCGTTCGTCGAAACCGTGCGCAGGATCTGCCAGAAGGAGTTCGCGCCGCGCGCGATGCGCTGGCTCGAACCGAGAGGCCGCGAAATCTCGTCGGCCGCAAGCTCGTCGAGCAGATGGATCTCGCGAGCGGCTGCCTTGAGATCGGAATGTTCTAGTAGACGGGCTTCCGCCGGAAGTAGCTTTCCCGGTCGCGCGATTTGATCGTGTACTTCTGCACCTGATTCCCGGTGAGCACGTCGAGGGGTACGTCCACGCCGGCCTGCCCGGTCGCCCACAGCTTCGTATAGAAATCCGCCTGGCCCTGCACCGGCCTTCCACCGATGCCCACGATGACGTCGCCTTTCTGCAGGCCCGCGTCGTCGGCAGGACTGTCCGGAGACACGCGCGTCACGATGAGGTTCCCTTGCACTTCCTGTGTATTGACGCCGATCCACGGACGCGGTTTCGCCGTCAACCGGCCGTTCGCGACCATGTCTCCCAGCACCGGCTTCAATACGTCGATCGGCACGAACATGTTGCCGGGAATGCCGGCGTGCGCACCGATCGCGTCGCCCACCGCGAGCGATCCGATACCGAGGAGCTTTCCGTCTTTGGATAGAAGCGCCGCGCCCTGCCAATTCACTGTCGCGGGCGCGGTGTAGATCGCCTCGTCGAGCAGGTATTCCCAGTAGCCGACGAAACGCCGCTTCGAGACGACGTAAGCCGGCGCGACGCCGTCGAAACCGACGATCAGCACCAGCTCGCGTTCCGCGACTACCGCGGATTCGCCAAGATCGACGGGTATCACGGGGAGCGGCAGCAACGCCTTGAGCAGCCCCATTCCGGTACGAGCGTCCGAGCCGACCACCGTGGCGGGGAAGACTTTGCCATCTGCCGTGGAGAGCTCGATCGTTTCGGCTTCGGTGATGAGATAGCCGATCGTGAGCACGAGTCCGTTGGAATCGATGACAACCCCGGTGCCTTCGCGCTCGCCGCCGAGCGTCATCGAACTGCGTGCCCCCCGCACGGCCTGCGTCTTGATTTTCACCACCGAGAGCGCATCGACGGTCAGCTCGGGCGCCGCTTCACGGCCGCGCGTTTCGCTTTCAGCGGCATACGCCGGCATGCAGAACATGAGCGGCACGATCGCACCTGCAAGGAGCCGGCGCGCAGCATCAGCAGCTCGTATGCGGCTACGGAAACAGATGAAATTCATGTCCGACACTCCAGGGAATGAGCCTGCGAGGAGCTTGCAACGCTCGTGAATGGAGCGCCTATCCTACGTTGGTGTCCCGGCGCGAATTAAGGCATAGCAGCACAATAACCCGCGGTCCTCGACCTGGCAAAGCGGCCCGAAGAGAGGCGCACCGTGCGAGCGCGTTACAATCGGGGCGGCGCCAGGCGCCGACCACGCCCGCCCCGCCGGCAGCGTCTTACGCACCCTCGAGCGCGACGCCGCAATTCCGGCAACGGGTGACACACTCGGGAAGGAGACAGCAAAGTGGATCTGGGACTGAAAGGCAAAGTAGCCGTCGTGACGGGCGGCAGCGAAGGCATAGGCAAAGCCACGGCACTACGGCTCGCGGAAGAAGGCGCGCACGTCGCAATCTGCGCGCGACGCAAGGAGCCGCTGGACGACGTCGCCGCCGATATCCAGAAGTTCGGGGTGCAGGCGCTCGCCGTCCCGGCGGACATGAGCAAGGCAGCCGACGTAGACCGTTTCATGAAAGCGGTGATCGATCGTTTCGGAAGAGTCGACATCCTCGTGAACAACGCGGGCACGTCGAAGCGCGGCGCGTTTCTCGAGCTGACCGATGAAGAGTGGGCCGCGGATCTCGAGCTCAAGGTGTTCGGTGCGATCCGGTGCACGCGGCTCGCCGTTCCGCACATGAAGAAGAACGGGGGCGGCCGGATCGTGAACATTACGATTTCGAGCGCGAAGCAACCCGGCGCCCAATCGTATCCGACGAGCGTATCCCGAGCCGCCGGCCTGGCGATCACGAAAGCGCTGTCGAAGGAGTTCGCAGCGAACAACATCCTCGTGAATACCGTATGCATCGGCAGAATCAAATCGGGCCAGCACGAGCGGCGCTACAAACGCGAGGGAAAAAGCGCCGAGCAGTATTACGCCGAGTCGTCTAAAGACATTCCGATGGGTCGCGTGGGTGAAGCCGAAGAAGTCGCGAACGTCATCGCGTTTCTCGTTTCCGGCGCGGCAAGCTACGTCACCGGCAGCAGCATCAATCTCGACGGCGGCATATCGGGCGTGCTATGAGGATTGCAGTTGCCGCGCTCCTTGCGGCGTGCGCCTCTACGGCAGCGGTTGCGCAGACCTATCCCCTCAAGACGATCCGCTGGATCGTGCCGTTCCCGCCCGGCGGCGGCAACGACACGATCGCGCGGCTGGTTGCGCAGAAGCTTACGGCCTCGATCGGTCAGCAGGTGATCGTCGACAACAGACCTGGCGCCGGCGGCACGATCGGCGCCGAAGCCGCCGCCAAATCACCGGGCGACGGCTACACGCTGTTTCTCGCGGGCGTCGCGACGCACGGCATCAACCCCAACCTTCGCAAGAAGCTGCCTTACGACGCCATCAAGGACTTTCATGCTGTAAGCCTGATCGCTTCAGCGCCGCTGCTCGTCGTGGTCCATCCTTCGCTGCCGGCCAGATCGGTGAAGGACCTCATCGCGCTTGCGAAAGCGCGACCGGGGCAGATCAACTACGCCTCGAACGGCGCCGGCGGCTCGTCGCACCTCGCGGTCGAGCTGTTCGACATGATGACCGGCGTGCGCATGACGCACATCCCCTATAAAGGGCTCACGCCTGCGCTGACCGATCTTCTGTCCGGAGAAGTCCAGGTGATGTTCTCGAGCGCGGTTGCCATGCTGCCGCAGGTCAAGGCCGGACGGCTGCGTGCAATTGCCATGACGGGATCGAAGCGTTCCGCTGCGATTCCGAACATACCGACTGTCGCCGAGTCGGGCGTACCCGGTTACGAAACAGGGTCGTGGTATGGCGTCGTCGTCCCGACCGGGACGCCGAAAGCTGCGGTGGATCGGCTCTCGCGGGAAATCCAGACGATCGTGAAGTCGCAGGACATCACATCCAAGCTGAACGAGGAAGCGGTGATTCCGGTCGGGAGCACTCCCGAAGCA
Source organism: Burkholderiales bacterium (assembly GCA_035650035.1). Lineage (GTDB taxonomy): Bacteria > Pseudomonadota > Gammaproteobacteria > Burkholderiales > SG8-41 > JAQGMV01. Next base: position 3,399 of record DASRIK010000016.1, read on the forward strand.
TTCGACAAGCACATACGCGCCGAGCTTGCGCGATGGGCGAAAGTCATCAAGGCCGCGAAAATCGAGCTCGAGTAATCCGGGCCGACGCATCTTTTAGCCGGACCCACGGAGGCATCCCATGACCACACCCGACTGGAAATTGCTGCGAGAGGAATTTCCGACCCTGGAGCGCTGGACGTATCTCGACGTTGCGCGAAAGACCATCCCTCCGCGGTGCCAGGAGCAGGCGCTTCTCGAGTACACGCGCGATGTCTATCAGAACGCCGGTGCAAGCGCATGGGCCGCGTCCAACACCGCCTCGGCGCGCGCTGCCATCGCAAAGCTCCTCGGTGCGAAACCGTCAGAGATCGCGTTCACGAAAAACACGACCGAGGGGCTCAACATTG
>DASRIK010000017.1:0-5823 GCA_035650035.1 Burkholderiales bacterium
CGGCCGATCCGGCGCATGAACAGTGCCGTCCGGACGAATGTCGAACGGCTCGTCGAAGAGCTCGTACATCATGGGCATATATCCCTGGCTTACTTCGAGTATGTGACAGTTCGCGGCGCCCATCGCGACGTGTATGCTCGCCGCGAAAAGGATGCCGCTGCCCCACGCATGCGGTGCGAGCCGCACGTCGCGTGCGGAAGAGAGCGCCGCAATGCGGCGAATTTCGGTGAAGCCGCCGGCGCGTGCCACATCAGGTTGCGCGATATCGATGGCGGCGTGGTCGAGCAGGCTCTGAAAGCCATAGCGCGTGAACTCCCGTTCGCCCGAAGCGATCGGAATGCGCGTCGCGCGCCGCACCTCGGCCTGTCCGCGATGGTTTTCGGGTGAGACGGGTTCTTCGAACCACGCGATGTTGCAGCGTTCGAGCGCCGCCGCCAAGTTGATCGCGACCGGCACCTCCAGCGATCCGTGCGCGTCCACCATGAGCTCGACCTGCGGACCGATGCCGCGGCGTGCCGCTTCCACGCGCTTTACGCATTTTTCGATCGAGAAGCCATCGCGGCCTACGACGCGCATCTTGACCGCGGAGAAGCCTTTCGCCGCGTAACCGCCGAGCTCCGCTTCCGCTTCGTCGCCGGGCGCCCAGCCGCCGCTTGCGTACGCACGCACCACGTTGCGTGCCGCGCCGAGCGCCTGATACACCGGAATCCCGAGAGCCTGCGCTTTCACGTCCCACACAGCGATGTCCACGCCCGCGATCGCTTCCATCACCATGCCGCTCCGGCGGCTCACTTCAGGCTGCGGAACGCCGCGCTCGAGTGCGGGCGGCGCGCGCGAGCCGTTGTACATCTTCTCGTAAATGCGCTCGGAGTAGAGAGGATCTTCGCCGACGACTTCAGGGGCGAGCTCGTGCTCGACGATCGCCTGGACGACACGCGGATTTCCCAGTGCCGCGCCCATTCCCCGAAGCCCTTTGTCGGTCTCGACGAGGATCAGCGTCGCGTCGCTCTTTACTTTCGTGCCGAGATCGGTGCGATGCTGCCGTTCGACAGGCACCGGGTCCGACATCGGTATCGCGCGTACTCGGATGACCTTCACTCTCGATCCTTCCGCGCTGTTACATGACCGATCTCACGAGGCCGCCGTCCACGCGCATCGTCGTGCCGGTGATATAGCTCGATTTCGGCGAGGCGAGGAATGCGACGAGTTGGGCGAGCTCCTTCGGCTCACCGATCCGGCCCAGGGCAGTCTCGGCGGCACGCTCCTTCAGCGCCTCTTCGAGTGTCCAGCCTTTTTCTTTTGCGCGTGCTTTCACGTTCGTCAGCATACGCTCCGAAAGGATGGAGCCGGGACACACGTTGTTCACGAGGATTGCGTCGCGGCCGACCTCGTCGGCGAGGCTCTTGGCGAACGCGACGACGCCCATGCGCGTCGCGCCCGAGAGCGCAAGCTTCGGAATCGGCTGATAGACGGTGCTCGCGAGAATGTTGATGATGCGTCCGCCGCCGCTACGCCTCAAGTGCGGAATCGCTTCGCGCGACATGCGGGCAAAGAACAGAAGCGAGCGCTGCACGGCGGTCGCCCACTGCTCCTCGGTCGCGTCGACGGCGTCGGCGAGCGGCGGTCCGCCCGAGTTGTTCACCAGCACGTCGAGGCGTCCGAAACGATCGACAGCGGCCGCGACGAGCGCGCGTATGGTTTCGTGGCGGTCGAGGTCGCCCGCGATCGCGACCACCTCGGCTCCGGTCGAGCTGCGAATCTCCTGGGCGGCGCGTTCGAGATCAGGTTTCGAGCGGCTGCAGATCGCGACGTTCGCGCCTTCCTCGGCAAGCGCCTGCGCGCAAGCGCGTCCGAGGCCTTTGCTCGCGCCGCCGACGATCGCGGTCTTGCCTTTGAGCTCGAGGTCCATCGGAGAGTGACCGCGGAATTCCTAAGTGCCCATGAAATCGCGTTTGCCGAGCTCGACGCCGTTGTGCCGCATGATGTCGTAAGCGGTCGTGCAGTGGAACATGAAATTCGGCATCGTGCGGTTGAGCAGGAGCTCGAGCCCTTTCATCTGCACTTCGCCGGTCGGCCGCTTCACCGTAACACTCTTCGCCTCGGCGCCGTTCAACTGTTCCGGCCTGATCGACTGCAGCCACTGGTTCGTTTTCTCGCAGCGCGCGATGAGCTCGGCCAGGCTTTTCTCGTTGTCCTCGAGCTTGAGCGCGTCCGTGCCCGCGAGCGGCGCGGCGAAGTTTATGGTGTGATGCGTCGCCATCTGCACCTGTTTCGCGAAGCTGAACATGTCCGGATAGAAGCGGTAATGAATGAGAGTGGTCTCGTCGCACTTCTTTTCGGCGTACGTCGCCTGCGCTTTTTTCATGCAGCCAACGAGTCCGTTCAGGTGGCGAATGAAAACCGGGATCGAGATTTCGTGCAGCGTAGCCATGAGAGTCTCCTATGAAGCGCCCGGCGTCTTTACCAGCCCGAGCTGTTTGCACATGCCGAGATCGTCGCGCACGGCTGCATGCTCGGTGATCTCGTCGCCGCGTATACGGAAGCTGTGGAATTGCAGGACTTCGACTTTTCTGCGCGTCGGCGCGGTTCCGGTCAACATGCCGCAAAAAGCTTCGGGCAGCGCAAGCGGCTGACCGAGGTGCGTGCCGGTCATCGTCACTTTGCATACGACGCGATCGTCCTCGGCGGTCGACTCGTCGATGCGGTAGTGAAAGTCGGGAAACGTGCTGAAAAGCGCCTCGAAGACTTTCTCCATGCCGGCGCGCCCGACGGTACGCCCGTGGTTCTTCGCGTCGGGTGAGTAGAAGGTAGCCGCCGCGACGGCGTCTTGTCGGTTGATGCCTTCGGAGTAGAGGCGTTCGATGAGGCGCTTGTTCGCGTCGTTCATGCTTCGACTCCACTTCGTTTACGCTCAGCACGAACGGCTGCCGTGCATGCGCGAACGGAAAGAAGGAAGATCTCAGGGAAACCCTGGGTTCCCCCTGAGGCGTTTACCGGCCGAGGCGTAGCCGAATGGCTATGCCGGAGCAAAACACGGGACGCTCGCCCCGCCTTCCGTCTTCTTGAACGTCACTTTCACCCGCTGCCCGATTTTTATCGTGTCCAGATCACAATCGACGATGTTCGTCATCATGCGCGGGCCTTCGTCGAGCGTCACGTAAGCGATGCAATAGGGCACCGGTCCGCCGCGCCGCGTCACGGTGTAGGTATAGATCTCGCCGGAGCCTTTCGCCTGCACCCATTCGACTTTCTCGCTCCAGCAGAACGGGCAGAGCGCGCGCGGATAGTGGTGGTGCTCGCCACAGTCATTGCACTTCTTCAGGAGGAGCTTCCCTTCCGCGGCCGCCTCGAAGTACGGCTCGTCGCCCGGATTCAGCGCAGGATCGCGCATTTTGCGTTCTTGATATGGGGTGGCCATCGTTCTATTCCCTTTCCATGATGAGCGTTGCGCTGCCGTGGCGATGTCCGATCGCGCCGCCGGTGCCGTGCGCGAGTGCGAGCCGGCAGTCCGGTACCTGCACTTTCGGATGCGATTCGCCGCGGAGCTGCCGGACCGCCTCGATGATTTTCGTCATGCCGCCGCGGTTCGCAGGATGGTTGTTGCAAAGCCCGCCGCCGTCGGTGTTGAACGGGAACTTGCCCTGGCCTGAAATGAGATTGCCGTCCGATACGAACTTGCCCCCTTCGCCTTTCTTGCAGAAACCGAGATCTTCGATCTGCAGCAGGACGGTGATCGTGAAGCTGTCGTAAATCGACGCGTACTGAATATCGCCCGGCTTGACACCCGCTTCCTCGAAGGCGCGCGGCCCGGTCCATGCCGCGCCGGTGTAGGTGAGATCCACCTGGCCGGCCATCTGGTGTTTGGTCGATTCGCCGGTGCCGATGATTTTCACCTTGGGCCGCTTCAGGCTCTTCGCGATTTCCGGCCGTGCAACGATCACCGCGCCGCCGCCGTCGCTTACGACACAGCAGTCGAGACGATGCAGGGGGTCCGAAATCATCGGCGAGTTCACGACTTCCTCGACGGTGACGACGTTCTTCAGCATCGCATTCGGGTTGTGCTGCGCGTGATGAGAAGCGGCGACCTTGATCCATGCGAGCTGCTCGCTCGTGGTCCCGTACTCGTGCATATGGCGTATCGCCGCCATTGCGTAGAGGTTGATCGTCACCGGGCTGTGCGGCATCTCGTAAGGCGCTTCGGGAAGATTCACGCCGCGGTCGCGGACCTGGGTGCCGGAGCTTCCTTCGGAATTCGGCCGTCCTGCGAGCGTGACCAGTGCGACGTTGCAGTGGCCTGCGGCGATCGCTTCCGCCGCATGCGCGACATGGACGAGATACGAGCAGCCGCCCATGTCGGTCGAATCGACATGGCGGAGCTTGCTCAGGTTCATGTAGTTAGCCATGCTCCAGACGTTCGCGCCGGGGGCATCGCCCGCGCAGAAATAACCGTCGATATCGTTCTTCGTGAGCCCTGCGTCCTCCAGCGCGCCTTTCGCGACTTCAGCGTGCAGCTGGGCCACCGAGTGATTCGGCGCTTTCCTGAGCGGGTGCTCGTAGGCGCCGACAATGTACGCTTTCCCTTTGATCGTCATGTGCTGTTCCGTTCTTGTTGAAAAACCCGCTACGACTTCGGCGCGGGATGGATGTTATCGACCCAATGGACTTCTTCCGGCTGCTCCACGACGGGAATGTCGAGGTTGACCACCACCGGCTCCTGGCCGCTCCTCACGAGCACGCATGAGAGCGGCTCGTCGTCGTTCGCGTTGATCTCCTGGTGCGGCACGTACGGCGGCACATAGATGAAATCGCCGGGTCCGGCTTCCGCGACGAACTCGAGCTTCTCGCCCCAGCGCATGCGCGCGCGGCCGCTTACGACGTAGATCACGCTTTCGACGGGACCGTGATGGTGCGCGCCTGTCTTCGCCTTGGGGTGAATGACGACCGTGCCCGCCCACAATTTCTCCGCACCGGCCCGGGCGTTCGTGATTGCGGCCGCGCGATTCATGCCCGGTGTTTGCGCCGTATTGATGTCGAGCTCGTTACCGTGCACGACACGCACGCCGTGATACTTCCACTTCGATTCAGATTGTTTTTCCATACCGCTCCTTACTTCCTCCACGCCGCCCCGCCGTCGACGGTCACGACCGTGCCGCTCATGTACGACGCTTTGTCCGACGCGAGAAAAACGACTACGTTTGCGACTTCCTCGACCGATGCCGGCCGCCCGAACGGAAAACCTTTGGTGAGCTCGGGCCAGCGCTCGGGGTCGCCCAGCTCCTTCTTTGCCTGATTGCGCCAGCGCTCCACGCCGCGGTCGGTTGCGGTCGCACTGGGATTCAAACCCAGCACGCGCACGCCGTTTTTAGGACTGTCGGCCCCCAACGCCCGCGACATCGTCATGAGGCCCGAGTTCGCGATGCTGCCCGCGATGTATCCCGCCGTGGGTCGTTCACCCGCGCCCCCGATCACATTGATGATCACGCCGCGCTTACGCTCGGACATCCGCCGATAGACTTCGCGCGTGAGATTGACATAGCCGAACATCTTCAGCTCCCAGCCGTTTCGCCAGCTGCTGTCGTCGAAATCGGTGATCGTGCCCTGGGGAATCGCACCCGCGTTGTTCACGAGAATGTCGAGGTCGCCGCAGTCGCGCGCGAGCTTGACCGTATTCTCCGGCACCGACAGATCCAGCGCGTGCACGGTCACCTTCACATCATGGCCGGCCGTGATTTTCGCGCGCGCAGCTTCGAGGTCGGCCGCGTTGCGGGATGCCAGGTGCACATTGCAGCCCTCGGCTGCAAAGACCTGTGCGACGCCGAAGCC
>DASRIK010000018.1:0-9451 GCA_035650035.1 Burkholderiales bacterium
CCGAATTCACGAAGCTCTATCGCGAGAAGTACAAAACGCCTCCTGACGCGTATGCAGCGATTGCGTATATCGCGTACATGGAGATGTTCCGTGGCTTCGAGGCGGCGAAGTCCTACGATCCGAAGCAGGTCTCGGCCGCAGTCATGGCGAACAACGGCGCATTCACTACCGTCAAAGGTCCCGCCAACTGGCGTCAGGACCACGCGCCGGTTTACAAGCACGCCGCTTTCCTCGTGCGCGGCAAAGGGCCCGGCGAGCAGAAACACGAGTGGGATCTCTTTCAGGTGATGGGCTCGCTCGGCGGTGAAGCCGTGATGCCATCTCTGAAATCGCTCGGGTACTGAGCCTGAGCCAGCCTAACACAGGCCTCATCCGCGCCGTCGGCGTTACCAAGCGTTTTGGAGCGCTGACGGCTGTCGATCGCGTCGACTACGTCCTGCGCGAGAACGAGATTGCCGGGATCATCGGGTCGAACGGCGCCGGTAAAACGACGTTCTTCAACCTGCTCACTGGCTACTTCACGCCGGACGACGGCGCGATTCTGTACGACGGGATCGACGTCACGCGCCTCACGCCGCAGGAGCGGGTGAAGCGCGGAATCATGCGCACGTTCCAGCTCACCGCCACCTTCGACAATCTGTGCGTCGCTGACAATCTCGTGCTCGCGTACTTCAGGGCGCATCGAAAGTCGAGCCTGCTGCATCTGCTCATGAATACTTGCAAGCGCCACCGCCACGATGAACGTATCGTGCGTGCGCTCGAGACCTTCGATCTCGGCGCGGTTTCAGATCGCCTGGTGAAGCATCTGAGCCTCGGCGAAAAGCGGCGCCTGGAGATCGCCATGAGCGTACTCGCCGAGCCCAGGGTGTTGCTCCTCGATGAGCCGCTTGCGGGACTGTCCGAATCGGAAATCCGGAGTGTGCTCGACGTGCTGCGCCGGCAGGCCGGGCAGCAGACGATACTCATCGTCGAGCACAAGATCTCGCAGGTCAGCGATTTCCTGCAGCGGCTCACCGTTATGCACGAGGGCAAGATCATCGCCGACGGGGGATACGAGGAAACTCTGCGCCATCCGGCCGTGCGACGAAGTTACTGGCAGATCGGCGCCGAAACCGACGTGACCGAAGGCCTTCAGTCGTGAATGCCGAAGCTGCAGCACTGAGCGTTACGAACCTGACGGTGACCTACGGGGAATCGAAGGTCCTGTTCGACATCAATCTGCAGGTGCAGCCCAGAGAAGTCGTCGCTTGCGTGGGTCGAAACGGTGCAGGGAAAACCACGTTGCTAAAGAGCATCGCCGGTTTCGTCAAACCCGCAGCGGGCTCGATTGCCGCGAGCGGCGAGAACCTCGTCGGGCGCGCGTCGTACGACATTGCGCGGATGGGGATCAAGTACGTTCCACAGGACAAAAAGGTTTTTTCGGATCTCACGGTACGCGAAAACCTCGAGCTCGGCAGCTATGCCACGAACGACTACAACTGGGACAAGGTGACCGCGTATTTCCCGAAGCTCAAGACGCTGATGGACCGCAAAGCCGGCTATCTGAGCGGCGGTGAGCGCCAGATGCTGATGATCGGCCGTGCCATACTGGGAGGCCCGAAGGTCCTGCTCGTCGACGAGCCGACGGAAGGACTCGCCCCGAGCATCGTCGAGCATCTGAAGGAAGTGTTCCGAGAGCTCGCACACAACACCTCCCTGGTGATCGTCGAGCAGAACCTGCCACTCGTTTGCGCGATTGCCAATCGCGTTTACGCGATCAACGAAGGGCGCGCCGTCGCCGAGCTCGTCGACCGCGACGCGATCAAGCCCGAAAACTGCGAGAAGTACTTGTGAAGAGCCGATGAAACAGGCCTTCCGCTGGTGGCAAGGTCTCCTCGTCGCCTTTTCGCTTCTGCTCGTCATGCGGGTTTTTCTGCCGCTGCCGTTCGTGAACGAGGTCCTGCTCTTCTCCATCTACACGATCGGCTGCAATTTCCTGCTCGGTCGCGTCGGCTTCATTTCGTTCGGGCAGCCTGCCTATCTCGCGGTCGGCGCGTACGCGACAGCCTTCTATCTTTACTACTTCGGTACGAATCCACTCATCGGAATCGGCTGGGGTCTCGTCGCCGGTGTGGCGATCGCGCTGCTCGTCGGGCCGCTTTTCGTGAGGCTTCGCAGCGACTATTTCGCTCTCGTGAATCTCGCGCTCACGGTCATCATTTTCTTCCTCATGCAGAAAGTGCTCGTGGAATACACGAAGGGCGACAACGGCTTGTGGATCCTCACGCGCATGGCGTCGACGCCCGGTATCGACATATCGAGCGCCAACGGGTTTTTTGTTTTCGCCTTCATCGTTGCGTTTCTCGTCTGGGCTTTCTACAAGTATCTCGACGACTCGGTTTTCGGCGCCTGCTGCATGGCGACCAAGATGAACGAGGTGAAGTTGAAGTTTCTGGGCTACGACGATTTCAAGATCCGGCTGCTCGCGTTCGTGATCGCGAACACGACAACTGCGCTCGCCGGGTCGATGTATGCAATACATGTCGGCATCGTCAGTCCCGAAATCGCGAGCCCGGCGCGAGCTGCCGATCCTGTGGTGGTCACGATCCTCGGCGGTGTCGGAACGCTTTATGGCCCAATCGTCGGCTCGATTGCGTATACCGGCATGAAAGACGTAATCAGCAAATTCATCGGCAACTGGGAGCTCGTCATCGGCTTCCTGCTGGTGTTCATCATGCTCGCCGGGGAGAGAGGCATCTGGGGCACGCTGGAGCCGCGTCTGGAGAAGCTCCTGAGGCGAGGCCGCAATAACGGCGAGCGGGAGCAGCCCGCGAAGGTGAGCCCGTGAATCTGTTCACGAGCCCCGATCTGCTCATTTCCGGCATCATTTTCGGCCTGTCGATCGGCAGCATCTTTTTTCTGATGGCGATCGGACTCTCGTTATGCTTCGGGTTGATGCGCATCATCAGCCTGGACCAGTTGCTGTATTACTCGATCGGCGCGTTCATCACGTACTCGGTAAGCCTCGTCACCGGAAGCATCGTGCTGGGTGCGATCGGCGGTACGATCGTGGCGGCCGCCGCGGCGCTCGTCGTCGAACGCCTCGTATTCCGCCGCATATACGATCGTGACATCACCTTCACGATGATCACGTCTTTCGGGGTTCTCATCGGCGGCGTCGGCCTCATCAAAGCGATCTGGGGTCTCGTGCCCCGCCCCGTTCCTGTGCCGATCACGGCGCAGGTCACAATGTTCGGCACGGACGTGCCCGTACATCGCCTCGCGCTTGTCGCGGTCGCGCTGCTGGTGTATTGGGGAATCTGGTTGTTTCTGAACCGCACTATCACCGGTAAAGCAATCCGAGCAGGCATCGAAGACGTGGAGCACGTGGAAGGGCTCGGCATCAACGTCTATCGCTTGTTCACGATTACGTTCGTGATTGCCGGTGCGCTGTCAGGCCTTGCGGGCGGCCTTTACGCCCCGCTCATCATGGTCGACCCGCACATGGGCCTGGAAGTGCTCGCGTTCGTCTTCATGGTCGTGATCATCGGCGGACTGGGCAGCATCAAAGGCACGCTGGTCTCGGCTTTCCTCGTCGGCCAGGTGGTTTCGCTCGGCTCCCTGGTGTACGCGCCGCTTGCGCAAATGGCGCCTTTCGCGATCATGCTGCTGATCCTGCTCGTAAAGCCGACGGGCCTCTACGGCACGGCGTTCCTCAAGCGGTAAGCGGCGCCACCCCCACAAGACTACGCGTCATCGAGACCGCGTCATCGTGGAAGAGAAGGCCAATCCGCTCCTCGCTCTGAAGGTCCGCAACTTTCGCTTGTACTGGCTCGCCCTCGTCACGCAGGTTGTCGGCCAGCATATGTTCGCGTTCACGCTGGGATGGCTCACCTTCGAGATCACGGGATCGCAGGCGCAGCTCGGCTTGGTCCATCTCTGCGGCTTCCTGCCGCAATTCGCCCTCACGCTGCTGGGTGGCGTGCTGGCCGACCGGGTCGACGCGCGTAAGCTCATTGGTGGCGCGCAGGCCAATTCTGCGCTCGGGATGATTCTCGTTGGCGTGGCGACATTGCTCGGGGTCGCGCAGCTGTGGCATCTCGCGCTGGGCGCGTTTCTGGTGGGCCTCTCGAGCGCCATCGACGAGCCCGCACGTGCCGCGTTTTTCCCGCGTTTGTTGCCGCGCCCGTTGCTGCGCTCCGCTGTGCCGCTGATCTCGATGGCTTTCGGCAGCAGCCGCGTCATTGCCCCGTCGATCGCGGGATTTCTCGTTGCGGCCGCCGGGGCACCGACTGCTTTTCTGCTGTCCGCGGCGGCGCTCAGCACGATGATCGCGGTGATGTTTCTGATTCGCCCGGAGCGCGAGGCTGCGCCTTCTCAAGGCAGCCTCCTCAACAACTTCACCGAGAGCGTGCGTTATATACGCGCCAACGAAGCATTCGCCAAAGCCATCGCCGTCGCGCTGCTCAATGCAACGATGGCCATGGGCTTCATCCACGTGCTTCCGGTTTTCGCCAAGGATGTCTTGCACGTCGATTCGCGGGGCCTTGGGATCCTCACCGCGGCCGCGGGTGCCGGTTCGTTGGTCGGCTTTCTCACGTATGCCTCGTTGCAGGCGCGCATGTCGCCGAGAAACGTGATCGTGGCTTCTCTGACCATCTACAACGTTGCATTGATAGGCCTGGCGTTCAGCGACTCGTACTGGCTTTCCTTCTCTGCGATACTCCTCGCCGGCCTGTGCCATGCGTATTTCCTGACCTGCGTGCAGGTGATGCTGCAAACGCTCGTCGAGGATCATTACCGCGGGCGGGTGATGAGCGTGTTCGCGCTGGTGTGGAGCTTGATGTTCTTGAGCGGCTTTCTGCTGAATAGCGCCGGCGCGCTGGTTGGGCCGCGCCTGGCGCTCGCGGGGGGCGCGGCGATCGTGCTTGCGTATGTGTGGCTATCCCTCGTGCGCGCCAGCGCGTTGAGAAACTTGGTTCTGGCGCCAAAGCCAGGCTGACCCGGCTTGGATAGCTTCAGTGCAGACGCGCGGAGCCGTATGCGTGCTCTGCTTCCGCCGGGCTCGTGTGCCGGAGCTCCGCCGTATCGTCCGCCATCTCGACATCGTCCGAGCCGGGCTCCTGAACACCTCCTTCGAGCTCGCCGCTGGCGGACTCCGCTTCAGCTTCATCGACGATCTCGGCCGGCACGCCGCCGGTCGTGTCCGCGGAGGCTGGCGGAGACCCGGAACCGCTTTCGACCAGATTACCGAGATCGTCCAGCGGCGGCAGCTCCTCGAGCGTGCGCAGGTTGAGATCGTCCAGAAAAGCTTTCGTGGTCGCATAAAGCTGAGGGCGGCCCGGCACTTCCCGATGTCCGACCACCTCGATCCAGCCGCGCGCTTCCAGAGACTTCAGAATGTTGCTCGACACCGTCACGCCGCGGATGTCTTCGATATCTCCACGCGTGACCGGCTGGCGGTAAGCGATGATCGCGAGGGTCTCGAGCACCGCGCGCGAGTATTTCGGCGGCTTCTGCGGCTCGAGCCTATCGAGAAACTTCTGGGATTCGGGCCGCGCCCGAAAGCGCCATCCCGACGCAACAGCAACGAGCTCCACGCCGCGTCCGTCCCAGTCCGCACGCAGCTCGTCGAGCACTTTACGCAGCGTCTCGTTCGAAAGCTCTTCATCGAAAAGCTTCTTCATCTCGGGCAGCGTGAGCGGCTCCTGGCTCGTCAGCAGCGCGGTTTCGAGAACTCGTTTGACCTGCATGAGATCCAGATTGGATTCCATTGCACTTGATTCCATTGTGGCGATCACGCGACGGCGGCGAGCTGGCCGCTGCGCAATTTGACGTAAATGGTGCTGTAAGCCTCCTGCTGGGTCACTTCGATCAACCCTTCGCGAGCGAGCTCGAGCACCGCGAGAAACGTGACGACGAGTAATGCGACACCCTGCTCCGGGTGGAAGAGCTCGCCAAACTCGATGAATTTCGTATCCTGCAGCCGACGCAGGACACGGCTCATGTGAGCACGTACTGAAAGCTGCTCCCGGGTGACCTTGTGGTGCTGATTGACAGCCGCGCGATTGAGCAGCGCAAGCCACGCGATCTTCAGATCCTCGGCCTTCACTTCCGGCAGCCGCTCGGCGATGTCGCGCTCGAAAAGCACGTGCACGACGGTGAAATCGCGTCCGGCCTGGGGCAGGTCATTCAGCCGCGCTGCAGCGGCTTTCATCTGCTCGTATTCGAGGAGACGCCGTACGAGCTCCGCGCGCGGATCGTCCTCGACCTGCACGCCGGATGGCCGCGGCAGCAGCATGCGTGACTTGATCTCGATCAGCATCGCAGCCATGAGCAGGTATTCGGCCGCGAGCTCGAGCTGGCGCGAGCGCATCATCTCGACGTACTCGAGATACTGCGCGGTCAGCTTCGCCATCGGAATGTCGAGCACGCTGATGCTCTCCTTCCGGATGAGATAGAGAAGGAGATCGAGCGGACCCTCGAACTGCTCCAGAAACACCTCGAGCGCATCGGGGGGAATGTAAAGGTCATGCGGGACTTCCAGGACAGGCTGGCCGTAGACCTTCGCAAACGGGGGCGCGGCTCCGCCCTGCGGGAACAGGGAATCGGCCGTCATCGCCGCGGCGTTCGTGGAGTGCGCATGCCCGTATTCTAGCGCCGAATCGCTCAGAGAACTACAAGCTATTGTGGTCGACCGGGCGGCGAGGCACTACAGGCGGCGCTTCGATACAGACCTTGAGCGAAGTTAGGAGGCGGAGCGAGCAGTAGCGAGCCGAAGGAAAGGAGGCAACGCAGGGAGCACGGCCTGCGTACGCACAGGTCATAGCATTGGTTGCCCTCTGTTCGTTCGCCGGCGTCTCGACGCGTAGCGGGTATGACGCTACGCGTAATCCAGCCCCATAGCCTGCCTCACGTCGCGCATCGTCTCCTGCGCGATCCGGTCGGCTTTTTCGGCGCCGTCCGCGACGATGTTGCGGACCAGCGTCGGGTCTTCGATGTATCGTTCCGCGCGTTCCCGAATCGGCTTCAGCTCGGCAAGCACTGCATCGATGACGGGCTGCTTGCATTCGAGACAGCCGATGCCTGCGTTGCGGCACCCCCACTGGACCCATTCTTTGGTTTTCTCGTCGGAGTACACGAGATGGAGCTGCCAGACGGGGCACTTCTCCGGATCACCCGGGTCCGTCCGCTTCACGCGCGCGGGATCGGTTGGCATCGTGCGGATTTTCTTCACTACGCTCTCTGGTGCTTCGCGCAGACCGATCGTGTTGTTGTAAGACTTCGACATCTTGTGACCGTCGAGGCCGGGCATGCGTGAAGCCGCGGTGAGCAGCGCCTGCGGCTCGGCAAGGATCACCTTGCCGCCGCCTTCGAGATAGCCAAAAAGGCGCTCGCGGTCGCCCATCGTGAGGTTCTGAGTCTCTTCCAGCAACGCGCGCGCCGCCTCCAGCGCTGCCGTGTCACCCTGCTCGAGAAATTTCGTACGCAGCTCGCGATACAGTCGCGCGCGGCGCGAGCCGAGTTTCTTCACTGCCTGTTCCGCTTTTTCTTCGAAGCCCGGCTCCTTGCCGAACATATGGTTGAAGCGTCGAGCGATCTCGCGCGTGAATTCGATATGCGGCACCTGATCTTCACCTACGGGCACCTGCGTCGAGCGATAGATCAGGATGTCCGCGCTCTGCAAAAGCGGATAACCGAGAAAGCCGTAGGTCGAAAGATCTTTCTCGGAAAGCTTCTCCTGCTGATCCTTGTAAGTAGGCACGCGCTCGAGCCACGAGAGCGGTGTGATCATCGAGAGGAGCACATGCAGCTCCGCGTGCGCCGGTACGCGCGACTGGATGAAGAGCGTGGCGTGCGCGGGATCCACACCCGCAGCAAGCCAGTCGATGACCATATCCCATACGTGCTGCTCGATGCCCGCAGGCTCGTCGTAATGCGTCGTCAGCGCGTGCCAGTCGGCGACGAAGAAGAGACACTCGTGTTCGTGCTGCAGCTTGATCCAGTTTTTCAGTACGCCGTGGTAGTGGCCAAGATGTAGCACGCCGGTCGGACGCATACCCGAGAGGACGCGGTTCGTGAACATGTCAAAACGAAGGAAAGAGGACCGGTCTCAGCGCAATTGCGCCAGCCGATAAAGCTCTCCGACCGGGAGGTTCACCGCAGCCGCCATGAGTGTCATCACACTCGCGATGAGCGGCCACAAGACGACTCCAAGCACACCGGTGACGAGCAGCACGACGAGTATCGCAAATCCGTAAGGCTCGATACGGGAAAACTTGTGGGCAAGCCCGTGCGGCAGCACGCTCACGAGCATGCGTCCGCCGTCGAGCGGGGGCAGCGGCAGCAGGTTCAGCACCGTGAAGATCACATTGATGAAAACGCCTGCCGCGCCCATCAGCATGAGCGGCAATCCATAGTAACTGCCGGCGCTTGCCTGCCCGATTTTGAGCATCACCGCCCAAAAGAGCGCCATCGCCAGATTCGCGAGCGGCCCCGCCGCGGCAACCCACAGCATGTCGCGCTTCGGATGCCTGAGGTTTCCGAAATTCACCGGAACGGGCTTGGCCCAGCCGAAGAGCAGTGCGCCACCACCGAGAAGCTTCGCGATCGCCAGCAGCGCCAGCGGAAAGGCGACAGTGCCTACGGGATCGATATGCTTGATGGGATTCAGGCTCACGCGACCCGCCGCATAGGCCGTCGTATCGCCGAACCGCAGCGCGACGTAACCGTGGGAGGCTTCATGCAGCGTGATCGCCAGAATGACGGGTATCGCGTAGATCGCGATCACCTGCACGAGATTGAGCTCCATTACGCCAGTATCGATGCTTTATGTTGAATATTCGATGAAAACCAGCCGTAGCCGCGCATTCTAGCATTCGCTAGCGGTCGCGATGTCCGCGAAAGGTTCACGTTCGACATCAAAGATTGAACGTTAAGCATTGGTTTCAGCGGTTCCAAACAGATTGACCGCGCCTTTGCCGCGCCTCAGGATTACCGGCGTATCCCCAGTCATGTCGACGACGGTCGTCGGGACGATCCCGCACGATCCGGCATCCAGCACCGCGTCGATCGAGCGCCCAAGCCGCGCGCGAATCTCTCCGACATCGTTCAGCGGCGTGTCCTCGCCGGGCAGAATGAGCGTCGAAGAGAGCAACGGTTCGCCAAGCTCAGCCAGCAACGCCTGCGTCACCCGGTGGTCCGGCACACGCAGGCCGATCGTCCGACGCTTCGGATGCAGCAGCCGTTTCGGCACTTCGCGCGTCGCCTGCAGGATGAAAGTGTAGCTGCCCGGTGTCGCTGCCTTGAGCAGCCGGAACTGGCTGTTATCCACGCGTGCGTACTGCCCGATCTCGGCGAGATCGCGACAAACGAGCGTGAGATGATGGCGCTCGTCCACGCCGCGGATCGCGCGGATGCGCTCCATCGCGGCTTTGTCGCCGATATGGCAGCCGAGCGCGTAGCACGAGTC
>DASRIK010000019.1:0-14219 GCA_035650035.1 Burkholderiales bacterium
CATGGCGAGCGCGAGCTGCTTGCCCGTTTCGGTGCCGGCATGCGTCAGGTCTCCGAGCGCACCGCGCAGCTGCGGCTGCACCGGCCCGGAGGCCGCGTCCGCGACATTGGTGATCGTCGCGACGAAATCGTCCTCGAGCCTTTTCAGGCTTGCGAGCGCTGCCTTGAGATCGCTTTCCGAGAAATTCCTGCCGGTGGAGGCGAGCTGTTTCAACGCCGTTGCGCCGGCTTCCGCCGAACGGGCGAGCGCCTGGTCCATGCCTTTCAAGCCGTCGGCCAACGCCTGGCGCATGTCGGGCGAGCCTTCCGCGCCGGTAGCCACGCCGGCGGTGACTGCACGGAACACATCCCGCATCGCGTCACGATCGAAGCGGCGGCTCTGCAGCGCGGCGAGCGTCAGATCGTGGACCCGGGCGCGAATGTCGACCCCCTGCCGGACGAATTCTTCAGCGGCCTGTCTAAGCCGCTCCTCGGACAGCTCCTGTGTCGTGTACTCGGACATGGCGACTCCTGGTTCGATAGGACGTACGGGGGCTCATGTTATCCGAATCTTCCCGCGCTTGCGGGGGAGTGAGCCGCCGGCGACGCACGTATAATCCGTTCGCAATGGCAGCAGGCGTCACGAGCGGTACATTGGCTACGGATCTTACTTCGGTGCCGCACGGCCCGGTGCGCACCGTCACCCTTACACCGCATCCGGACACACCGGCCGATGCCGTGCACAGCATCCGAGCGCGTTTGCAGAGGTATACGGACGGAACGCTGGCGGTGATGTACATGATCGATGGTGCGCTCGATCGGCTTCGGATACCGCAGGCGCGGCAGGCTCGCGTAGCCGAGCGCCTTTGGCAGCACACCTGCTGCGAGATTTTCGTGAGGCGGGGAACCGCACTTGCGTATCACGAGTTCAATTTCTCGCCGTCAGGCGAGTGGGCGGCGTACAGCTTCGATGCATATCGCGACGGAGCGCGGCTTCAGGAGGACGCATTGGACCCGGGAGTGACCGTGCGTCGCACATCGGTAACCCTCGAGCTTGACGCCCTGGTACGTCTCACGCGCCTCTCGCCCATGCACGCCGGCGACGCGCTTTCACTTTCGCTGACAGCGGTGATCGAAGACCGGGACGGTGTGCTCTCGTACTGGGCGCTTGCACATCCTCCGGGCAAGCCGGATTTCCACCACCGCGACGCGTTCGTGCTCGAGCTCGATGAAATTCGGAATTGACCGGCTGCTGGAAGAGCCGGCGCTCAGAAAACCGCTCGCCGGCGAGCGCGTGGCGCTGCTTGCACATCCCGCGTCGATGACGGCGGAGCTCGAGCACACGCTCGATGCGCTCGCGGCGCTCGTCGACGTCGAGCTTACCGCGGCATTTGGTCCGCAGCATGGGCTGCGCGGCGACAAGCAGGACAATATGGTCGAGTCGGAGGACTTCGTCGACCCTGTGCATGGCATTCCGGTCTTCAGCCTTTACGGCGAAGTGCGGCGTCCCACGGTGCAGATGATGGACACGTTCGACGTGCTGCTGGTCGATCTGCAGGATCTCGGCTGCCGCATTTACACGTTCATTACCACGTTGCGCTACGTGCTCGAAGCAGCGGCAAAGCACGGCAAGCGCGTTTACGTGCTGGACCGCCCGAACCCCGCGGGCAGACCTGTAGAAGGGCTCACGTTGCGCGCGGGGTGGGAAAGCTTCGTAGGCGCAGCGCCCATGCCAATGCGGCACGGCCTCACGATGGGCGAGCTGGCGGCGTGGTTCGTCGCGACCCTTCGTCTGGATGTGGATCATCACGTCGTGAAGATGGAGGGCTGGGAGCCCGCGCTCGCGCCCGGTTACGGCTGGCCGCTAGGCGACCGTGTATGGGTCAATCCGAGCCCGAACGCGCCCAACCTGTGGATGGCGCGCTGCTACGCCGGAACCGTGATGCTGGAAGGAACCACGCTTTCGGAAGGGCGGGGCACGACGCGGCCGCTCGAGCTCTTCGGTGCCCCCGATCTGGACGCGCGTGCGCTGCTCTCGGAAATGCAGGCGTTCGCGCCAGAATGGTTGCGCGGCTGCAGGCTGCGCGAGTGCTGGTTCGAGCCGACATTCCACAAGCATGCGGGCAAGCTCTGCGCGGGCGTGCAGATGCATGTCGAGGACGCAGCTTACGACCACGATGCTTTTCGACCGTGGCGGTTGCAGGCGCTCGCGTTCAAAGCGCTGCGAAGACTCCGGCCGGATTACGAGCTCTGGCGGGATTTCCCGTACGAATACGAGCACGACCGCCTGGCGATCGATCTCATCAACGGTAGCGAGCTTCTACGTGAATGGGTCGATGATCCCGCCGCCGAAGCAGGCGACCTCGATGTGCTCGCCGCCCGGGACGAGCAGTCGTGGGCGGACGAGCGTCGGTCGGTGCTGCTTTATTGATGCGGCCGTGTCACGGCTGCGCGGCAGAGGCTGTAGGTTCAATCCTGCGCTACGTCGCGCTTCAGCGCCTTCTTCACGCCGAGCACCAGGTCGCGCCGGCGCTCTTCTTCGGCACGCCATGCGACGTAGCCGTGGCTGATCGCGTCGTCGGCGCATTCCTTGAGCGTTCTGAAAGCTCGGGTCGATGCCTCGCGAGATCCGTCCGCTCGTGAGACGGTCCATGTCCAGCCGGTGTCGGTGTTTTCGAAATTCCAATGATTTCTTCGTTCTTCGGCCATGATCCGTGCTGTAGGGGCGACTACATTAGCCGCGACGCAGAGCTTCGGCTAAAAGGGGCGCGGGCGGTAGGGTAAAGTTCACACGGCTACCCTAAAGATTTCGGCGGTCGTGCCGAGGGGCGCGATTCGTTCCCAATCCCGCCGGACTGTGCGCGCATCTAGCTCGGATTGTCCCGCATGACGCGGTTCACGATCCCGAGCGCGCCATACATCACGAAAGCGATCGGCAGCGCGATCGGCCAAAGCATCGCCATCACGCCGCGGTCGGCAAATTCCTGCTTTTCCGCCGCCCCGCGACGGGCCACGTGGGCGTGAGCGTCACGCGCGACTATACTGCCTCCACCCGACAGGGAGGGAACGCGATGAGGATCTCGCGATCGTTGTGGTTGTTCTTGATCGTGGTCGCCGCATCTTCTGCTTCGGCTCAGCGGCCGGAGAGTACCGCGGACGCAGCATACCCCGCGCGTCACGTGAGACTCATTGCGCCGTTCACGGCGGGAAGCACGCTCGACATCATGGCGCGGTTCGTCGCGGAGCGAGTCGGTGCGGGTCTCGGACATAACATCGTCGTCGACAATCGACCCGGCGCGAACGGCATCGTCGGCATCGACCTCGTGGCGAAAGCGGCGCCCGACGGCTACACGATGCTGATCACGACGGGTTCGTTCATCGGCAACATCGTGCTGTACAAGAAGCTGCCATACGACGGCATTCGCGATTTCGCGCCGATTACGCAGGTCGCACGCTCGTACGGTCTCGTGGTTGTGGTACACCCGGGCGTTCCAGCGCACTCCGTTAAAGAGCTCGTGGCGCTCGCAAAAGCAAAGCCGGGGAAATTGAGCTACGGCTCGAGTGGTGCCGGAAATATCACGCACCTGGTGGCGGAGCTCTTCAATGCCGCGGCGGGCGTTCAGATCCAGCACGTGCCTTACAAGGGCAGCGGTCCGGCCATGACCGACGTCCTCGGCCGACAGATCGAGATGACGTACGTTTCAACGGTGTTCGTGCAGCCGTTCATCAGGGATGGCCGCGTGCGGCCGCTGGGTCTGACCGGACCCGAGCGCGCGCCGATCCTGCCCGATATACCGACTTTCAAGGAGCTTGGTTACCCCGACGTGATCTTTACAGGGATTTATGGCCTGTGGTTTCCGGCAAGAACACCGCAGGCTCGCGTGAACCGCATTCACGTGGAAGTGCGGAAGATGATCTCGACGCCGGAAGTGAAAGCGAAGCTCGAAGAGCTGGGACTCGTGGGCGTTGCGTCCACGCCCGCCGAGTTCAGGGCATTCATCGACGAGGACATCGGTTTTCAGACGCGCGTGATGAAGCTCGCGAAAGTCGAGAAGCAGTAGGGCGGCACCGGTATGTCGGGGCGCTACTCCACACCCGTGCCGGATCTCTACTTTCGCTATGCCGGCCGCGACGATGTGCCTCTGCTGCTCGTGCTCATACGCGAGCTCGCCGAATTCGAGCACCTGCTCGAGCAGGTCGCTGCGGACGAAGCAACGCTCGCAGACGAGCTGTTCGGCACGCGTCGCGTTGCGGAAGTGATCATCGCGGAGCTGCGCGGCGAGGCGGTGGCCTTCGCCGTCTTCTTCCATAACTTCTCGACGTTCGCAGGTCGCGCAGGTCTCTATCTGGAAGATCTTTATGTCCGGCCGCACGCGCGAGGTCAGGGCATCGGGCGGGCGCTCATTTCGTTCGTCGCAAGAGTTGCGGTCGAGCGCAAGTGCGGACGCTTCGAATGGGCGGTGCTCGACTGGAACACGCGCGCGATCGATTTCTATCGGTCTTTAGGCGCGGTCGCGATGACCGACTGGACGGTGCAGCGCGTGACTGGGGCAGCGCTACAGCAGCTGGGGAGTCAGAGATTCGAACGCGAGACGTAGCGCTACGAACGCACTGCGCGATCAGTCGCCGATTCGCTTCGCCGTCCACTGCGATGCAATACGCCCTTTGGCGACCCCTTCCATCGAATCTCCGTTCACGCGCCCCGTGTATTCCACGGCGTTGATGGTGAAGCGAATCTCGTTTCCCCGCAGCACGCCGTTCTCGATCTGCACGCGTATACCTTCGACTTCGTGGATCCCCGTAATTTTCTGGAACGACTGCTCGAGCGTAAGCTCGCCGTGCGGCAGCTGCCAGGTGCCTTCGACTTGTGCCGGCACGATGTAGAGGTGCGCAACGCACCACGTGAGACACGGCTGCAGCCGATCGGTCGCGTCCGGGTCCCACCCGCCGCCGATCTCGTACGTATTCGATACGATCCGCGTGCCGGGCTTGAGCCCGACGAACTTCGACGCGAGCTTCATGAGGTTATTGGGAATGAGGAACAGGATGAGCGCACTCGCCTGTGAGATGTCGGCCTCGTACATGTCCCCTTGCACGAACCTGGCTCTTTCCCCTACGCCTGCCGCGGCCGCGGCTCGGCGCGAAAGCGCAACAAGGTCGGGGTTGTATTCGACGCCGAGGGCGCGGGCGCCGCGTTTCGCGGCAGCGATGACGTTGCGTCCGTCTCCGGAGCCGAGGTCGATCACGAAATCCCGCGAAGTCACATGCGCCATGTCGAGCATTTTCTCGACCATGTCTTCGGGCGAAGGTATCCACACGACGTCCTTGCCCTTCTGCCCGAGCTTGGGCTTGTATTGCGCCTGACCGGCGTCGGCAGCGGCTGCGGGGCCACTGAGCGCGAGCGCAATCGCGCAGAACAACTGAACCATTTTCCAGCGGAAGCTCACGTCGAATCTCCTTCGGGAGTGCATTATGCGTGTGAGGCGCTCGTACGTCAGGCTGCAGCGCGCGCGGCGGAGCGGAGCAGGGCGCGCAGTTTGACGAACTCTGCCGGTTTCACGAGGTGAGCGTCGAATCCCGCTTCGCGGGCGCGCCGTTCGTCTTCCGGCTGGCCATAGCCCGTCAATGCGACGAGCATTAAGCGGTAGTCCTTGTTTGCACGGAGTCTTCTTGCAACTTCGTAACCGTCCATTCCCGGCAGGCCGATATCCACGATTGCGACGTCAGGGCGGATGCGCTCCACGGTTTCCACACCGCTCTTGCCGTTGCCGGCCACATGCACCGTGTGTCCTTCCAGCCTGAGGATCCGCGCGAGCGATTCACGCGCGTCCTCGTTGTCCTCGATCAGCAAAACCGAAAGCGCCTGTCGTCCGCGCGTCGCCAACGGCTCGGATTTTGTCTCCATGCGCGGGCTCTCGACCGCGGGCAGCCGCACCGTAAACCGCGCGCCTTTACCCGCACCTTCGCTTGCGACCGCTACCGTGCCGCTGTGCAGCTCGACGAGGCGGCGCACCAGCGTCAAGCCGATCCCAAGACCGCCTTTACGATGCAACTCGCCTTTCGCCTGGAAGAAGAGGTCGAATACGTGCTCGAGCTCGTGCGCATCGAGGCCGATGCCGGCATCCTCGACGGTGAGGACCGCATCCGCCCCGTCGCGCTTCACCGAAACCCGGATCGCCCCGCCCGACGGCGTATAGGCGATCGCGTTCGAGATGAGATTGATGACGATCTGTTCGATACGCGCTCGATCCGCCTCGACGTGCACGCGCTCGCCGTCGAACGTTACAGGGTGATCGGCGGCGTTACCCGCGGCGCGCACCGTGTTGAGCGCGTGTTCCGCCGCTTCCGACAGCTCGACAGGCTCTTTCTGGAGATGGATCTTGCCGGTGATGACGCGGCCGACGTCCAGCAGGTCGTCCATCAACCGCCCGAGCTGCCTCGTCTGGCGGCCGATGATCTTGCGCGCGAATGCGTTGCTTTCAGGCGTGCTGCGGTCACTTTCCAGCAGCTGCACGGCGTTGCTCACCGCGGCGAGCGGATTGCGCAGCTCGTGACCGAGCATGGCCAGAAATTCGTCTTTCGACCGGCTGGCATTTTCCGCGACCGCTCTCGCTTCGCGCTCCAGTGTGAGGAGGCGATCCCGCTCTGCTTCTACTCGCATGCGTTCTCGGGCTTCGCGGCCAAGCCTGAGCCCGATCGGCAATGCCATCACCAGAATCAGCAGCTCGGCGACGGCAAGAAACCAGAGATAGCGGCGCAGAAACGCATCGGCGGCGGCGGAGGGCACTGCAACACCAACCGTCCAGCCGGTCGAAGCGATCGGTGTCCACGCCGTGAACACGTGCGTGCCTTCGTGGGTCGTGAAGCGCTGCCAGCCTTCCTTGGTCCACCGAGCAGCTTCGATAAGCTCCGGCACCGGGCGTTGACCTCGGAATGTTTCCGGCGAGAGGCTCCGGGAGATGAAGTGGTGCTGACCGTCCCAGATCGCTACGACGCTCGCGTCTGTCGCGCCCTGCTGGACGAGCGTGTCGAATGGTTTGAAATCGAGCGCTGCGGACACCGCATAAACCGCACGGCCATCGCGCATGACCGGGACGGTGACTGCGATCACGTGGCGCTTCGATGCGGGGCCGATGAAGAGATCCGAAACGCCGGGCTCGCCCGATGCGAGCACTGCCTTCACATGGGCCTGGCCCGCCGGGGAACGGTTCACGGCCGGCGGATAGCGGACATTGAGAAGCTGTTGCCCGTCGTCCGCGAAAACGATGATGTTGTTCCACTCCCGGGTCGTGGCAAGCGCCCGGCGCGCGTTGTCCATGAACGGCTCTAACGCGGCGCTTCCGAGCAGCGGCGAGCTTGCCATGTAGCGGAGCTGTCGCACGCTGCTGGCGATCTCCTTTTCGACCGCCACCGCGATAGCCCGTGCTCGCGCTCTCTGCTGCAACTCGAACTGATACTGCTGTTGCTGCCACAGCATGAAAACCACGCCCGCCGCAAACAACGCAAGCGGCAGGGACGCGAGCACTACGGTGAGCGGCAGGTGGGTGCGAAAGACAGACCAGCGCATCGTGCGTGGAGCGGCAGACTTCTCAATGTCGGGAGTTTAGCAGGCGGTCAAACGCGATGCGCCGCGTCGAATGACACCTGAACGCAAGGCTGCGACAATGGCAGCAAACAACCGAGGACGTTCGTGCGATCCGAAGGAGAGGACAGCTGACCTACGAAGCACACGCCGAGACCGTAAACATTCGCGGACACATGGGCGACGAGATCGACGCGTACTTGGCCCGGCCCTTCGGCGCCGGGCCTTATCCGGGCGTCGTCATCATTCACCACATGCCGGGATGGAAGAAGACCGAGGAAGAGCTGAAGCGCTTCGGCAAGACGTACGAATTTCACACGTACGAAAACGCGGGACACGCATTCTTCGCAGTCGACCGTCCGCAGTACCGCGTGCACGCGGCGATCGACGGCTGGAAGCGCGTGTTCGCGTGGTTCGACAAGTATCCAAATTCCACCAACAACTAGACGGAACGATCATGGCAAAGACCACCGGGGCGAAACTTTTCGCCGAGATGATGCAGGGCTACGGCATCACGCATCTTTTTTACGTGCCGAACGTGCTTTCCAAGGCGCTCGTAGCGATGGAGGGCATGGACATACGGCGTGTCGTCGCGCACAGCGAAAAAGCCGCTGCGTATATGGCGGACGGTTACGCGCGCGCGCGAGGTGGGCCGGGCGTGTGCGCGGCGCAGCCGATCGGTGCCTCGAATCTCGCCTCGGGCCTGCGCGACGCGTTCATGGCGCGCTCGCCGGTGATCGCGATCTCCGGCGGTCCTGCCGTCGCTTCGCGCTATCGGCACGCTTATCAGGAAGTCGAGGACTTCGAGCAGTTCAACGGTGTCACGAAAGCGAACATGAACGTCGATTCGCCTGCGCGGATGCCCGATCTCCTCCGTCAGGCGTTCAGAGCTGCGGTGTCCGGCATGCCGGGTCCGGTGCATCTGCGATTCCAGGGGCGCGCCTCCGATGTCCCCCTCGGCGAGCTCGATGCCGAAGCGCTCGTCGAAAAGCAGTTCGCGAGCGTGCCGCCTTTCAGGCCTGAGCCGGAACCCGAGCGCGTGCGCGAAGCCGCGTCGGTGCTTGCGAAAGCCGCGAAGCCGCTGATCCTCGCGGGCGGCGGGGTCGCGAGCTCGCAGGCCCAGCGCGAAGTCGTGGCGCTCGCAGAGAAGCTCCAGATCCCCGTCGCGACTTCGCTCAACGGTAAAGGCACGATCCTCGACACGCATCCGCTGTCGGTCGGGGTGACCGGCACGTATTCACGTGAGTGCGCGAATCGCGCCCTCTCCGAAGCCGATCTCATATTTCTGATCGGCTGTCCCGGGGGCGGTATGGTGACCAGCAACTGGGCGCTCGTCCGGCCGGGTACGGCCGTGATGCAGCTCGATATCGAGGCGACGGAGCTCGGGCGCAACTATCCGAACAAGGTCGCGCTGCTCGGCGATGCGAAGGTGACGCTGCGCAAGCTGATCGACGCTGTGAAGCCCGTCGAAGGTACGACGAAAGCGTGGGTCCAGCATGTTCAGCAGCTCGTGAAGGACTGGCGCGAGAAGGCGAACGCGAAGCTGAATTCCGATGCAACGCCCATACACCCCGCGCGCATCTGCAAGGAAATCACCGAAGTGCTTCCTCCGAACGGTGTGCTCGTCTCCGATACGGGCCATGCCGGCATGTGGACGAGCCAGATGGTCGACCTGAAACATCCCGGCCAGCGCTACATCCGCTGCGCAGGGTCGTTGGGGTGGGGCCTGCCCGGCGCGATGGGTGTGAAATGCGCGCTGCCGGATCGCCCGGTGCTGTGTTTCACCGGCGACGGCGGCATGTACTACCATATGACCGAGCTCGAGACGGCGCTGCGCTACGGCATCAATCTCGTCGTGCTCGTCAACAACAACGAGGCGCTCAGCCAGGAATACCCGTCGCTCAACAAAAACTACGACGGCAAGCCGTACGGACGGTCGGACGAGCTGTGGCGCTTCAGCGATTTCAACTTCGCGAAAGTCGCCGAAGCGATGGGCTGCGTCGGCATGCGTGTCGAGCAGCCGGGTCAGATCAGAGGCGCGTTGCAGGAAGCGTTGAGCGTCAGCAACAAGCCCGTCGTCGTCGAAGTGATGAGCGACGTCAAGGAGATGGCGCCTCCGGCCTGGGCGCCGCAGTAAAGCTCCGAACGCTTCGGGATTGCTTCGAACCTTGTGCCCGCTATGACATAAGTGATGTCATAGCGGGGCGCAGCAATGCGCCTTCAGCGCTGGTCTTTTCTGTCGAGCAGCTCAATGCTGACGCCGTCCGGCGCATTGATGAACGCGATGCGCGTCGTCGAATTGAAATCCGTCGGCTCGAGGCCGAACGTGACGCCTTTTCCTTTCAGGCCATTGCAGAATCCGTCGAAATCGCCTTTCACGCGCAATCCGAAATGATCGACGCCCCACTGCAGGCCCGGCTTCTCATTCGCGGATTCGGCCGGCCGCTGCCCGCGCACGATCACGATGAAGCCGTTGAAAGACACGTAAACTTGCGGGGCGCCTCGCACCTCGAGGTCCCTGACGATTTCGCCCCCGAGCTTGTCCACGTACCAGCCGGCAGTCGCGCGCGGATCTTTTGCGACGAGATGGACGTGATCGAATCCGAGGCTCGCTTGAGGCATGATGGTTCTCCGTTTTGATATCGATGACGCCTGGAGCATACGGCATGCGCATTTCCGCCGCTCACGAATTCGCGTTTGCAGCAGCGATGTACCCCGACCTGCCTTACGATGCGATGCGCGACTTCGAGCACATCGGCCTGTGGGTGACGTTCCCGCGCCTTCATCAAAGCGCAGATCGACCAGTGGGCGCCGCTCGTAAAGACCTCAGGCGCGCGGGCCGAGTGATTCCAGGCCGTTACGCCACGAGCGCAACGTCCTGCAACACCTTTGCCGTCACGATGCTCGCGAGATCGATCGGCGTCGCATCGGCGGCACGCATCTCTGCGAAGTCGATGAACACGGAGTCCGACCCACCTGGCGAATCTGTTGCAAGCATGTCGCTGACGGTGTGTGATCCGCTCACGGCAGTACGTCGACGCTGATCTTTGCGTCCTTGATCAGCTTCGACCACATTTTCAGCTCCGCTTTGAGCATGTCGTGAAATTCCTGCGGGGTAGTGGTCGCGACTTCCAATCCGTTCTTTTCGAACCGCTGCTGCATATCGGGCGTCGCGAGCGCCTTGTTCATGATCCCGTTCAGCCGCTCGACGATCGCTTTCGGGGTGCCTGCGGGCGCCGCGATGCCCCACCAGCCGGTGTTGTAGTAGCCCGGCACCGTCTCGGCGATCGCAGGAATCTCCGGATAGGCTTTCAGTCTCTGCGGATGCCCTACGCCGAGTATTCGAAGTCGTCCCGCGCGATGGTGCGGCAGCGTTTGCAGGAGTCCCGTAATCAGGACCTGCACGTTTCCGGAGATCAGATCGGTGACCGCGATGGACCCGCCTTTGTATGGCACGTGCACGAGCTCGATGCCGGTCAGTGTCATGAGCTGCGCTGCGCCGAGATGGTTGGGCGTGCCGACACCGGGCGAGGCGACGTTCAGCTTGCGCGGCGAGGCGCGCGCGAGATCGATCAGCTCTTTCACGTTGTGGGCGGGCAGACTCGCGGTGACGATCAGTGCGTACGGTACGTACGTGGCAAGCCCGATCGTGGCGAAATCCCTGAGCGGGTCGTACGGAATCTTCGAGCCGACGAGCGCAGGGCCCGAGACGAGACCGCCGGTCGTCGCGAGGAGCAGCGTATAACCATCCGGCACGGCTTTCGCGACCAGCCCATGTCCGAGTGTCGCAGCAGCGCCGGGCCGATTGTCGACGACGACGGGCTGCCCGAGCACTTTCGAGAACTGTTCTCCTATCGTGCGGGCGGTGAAGTCCGTGCCTGCGCCGGGCGGATACGGAACGATCAGCCGAATGGGCCGCGTCGGATAGGACGCCTGCGCTGCCGCTTCGGAAGCGGTGAGGCCCGCAAGCACGAGCGCAGCCGCGAGTCGAAAATTGCGCTGTGCCGGCGCTCGATGGCGAATCCGGGCGCGCCTCATCGCGCTTCTCCCTGCGGCCGGAACCCGAAAATACGTTCGAAGCGCTGCACGTACAGCGGCCACGCGTCGGGATTTATGAGACGCGGCGGACGCGTGCCGCGCAGGATCCCAACGACCTGCTCGGCGTTCCACTCGGCCATGTTGCGCCGCGAATCGTACGTGACGCCCGCCGTGTGATACGTTGCGATCACCTGATCGAACTTGAGCAGCGGGTGTGAGAGCGGCGGAGGCTCCTGCACCCACACGTCGATGCCTGCGCCGGCAATGTGTCCGGACGCGAGCGTTTTTTCGAGCGCTTCTTCGTCGATGATGCCGCCGCGTGCGGTGGTGATCACGTAACCGCCGGCCGGCATTGCTGCCAGCTCGCGCGAGCCGATCATGCCGCGGGTCTCGTCGTTGAGCGGGCAGTGAATCGACACAAAGCGCGATTCTGAGAGCAGCGTGTCGAGATCGACTTTGGTCGCACCGCGCGTCTCGCACTGCTCCTTCGTCACGTACGGATCGTACGCGAGAACCCGCATCCCGAGGCCCTGGCCGCAAATGCGCGCGACTCGCCGCCCGACCTCGCCGATCCCGACAAGACCGATCGTGCGGCGGTGCGCGTTCCATCCCTTGAATACTTCGCGGTCGATACCACGCACCGTGCGAAGCGAGCGGTCGGTCTGCGGGATGTTCTTCGTGAGTGACAGGAGCATCGCGACCGCGTGCTCCGCAACGGCGTCGGCGTTCGCTCCGGACTGATTGACGACGAGCACGCCTGCCGCCGTGCACGCGCCTACATCGACGGTGTCGTAGCCTGCGCCGGTTGTCGAGACCGCGATAAGATCCGGACAGCGCGCGAGGAGCGCAGGCGTGCACTTGTATTCGTCGGGTACTTCGTGCCGCGCCGAAGTGATGCAGTAGACCTGCGATGCCGACATGGCGCCCCAGTTATCGGCGGGCGGCCCATCGAACGCGAGCTTGTGCACGATCACGTCGGGCTCTTTCTCGAGCGCGTCGGCGACGTTGGGACGCTTCCCGTCGTCGAACCAGAAAACCCTTTTCTCGACTCTGCTCGCCGCCATCAGTCCTCCCGTCGATTCGTCACATCCGCCAGATCTGTCGCGCCGTGCCGCGCAGAGGATGTATTCTGTCCGCGGATATAGGCGAGAATCTCGCTGAGCGTACCGACGCGGTCGATAACCCGCAATAGCAGGAGGCAGTCGATGAAGCGAACGTTGGCGAGCGCTGTCCTGAGCGCTGTGATCATCACGCACGCCTGGGCGCAGCCCGCCTGGAAGCCCGAAAAGCAGGTCGAAATCGTTCTTCCGACGGCGCCCGGCGGTGGAAACGATGCAGTCGCGCGGCTGATGGCGAAGGTGCTTCAGGAGCAGAAGCTCGTGTCGACACCCATCCTGGTGGTCAACAAGCCGGGCGGCAATCAGGCGCTTTCCGTCACGTATCTCGCGCAACATCCTGGCGATCCACACTTTCTGCTGCAGGCGACGTCCACGCTTTTCACGAACCAGATCCAGGGGCTGACTCCCGCGCGGTACGGTGACTTCCCGGCGCTTGCGCTCGCATTCATCGATTACAGCGCCTTCATGGTGCCGTCGAATTCACCGTTCAAGACAATGCGGGATCTGATCGAGCGTCTCAGGACGGATCCGGAATCGATCGCGTTCAGCGTGGTCGCGCGCGGGGGCACCTCTCATGCGGTGCTCGCCGCCGCCGCCAAAGCTGCGGGCGTCGATCCCAGGCGGTTGAAGCTGGTCGTCTAC
Source organism: Burkholderiales bacterium (assembly GCA_035650035.1). Lineage (GTDB taxonomy): Bacteria > Pseudomonadota > Gammaproteobacteria > Burkholderiales > SG8-41 > JAQGMV01. The sequence goes on from DASRIK010000019.1 coordinate 13,359, forward strand.
AAGACGAGCGCGGAAGCGACGACTGCGCTCATGGGCGGACATATCCAGGGCGCGGTTTCGTCAGCGGCCGGATCGACGCCGCCCGTCGTCGCGGGCCAGCTTCGAATGCTTGCGATCGCCGCACCGAAGCGTCGGCCCGGTGCGATCTCGCATGTGCCCACGTTAGGGGAGCAGGGCGTCGAGGCGCCTATTCTCGAGACATGGCGTGCGGTCTTCGGCGCGAAAGGCATCACGCCCGCGCAGATCGCCTTTTGGGAAGACGCGCTCGCACGCGCGTTCACGCATGAAGAATGGAAAGCGTGGATGACGAAGAACGATGTGGCGGCGCCGCCGCTACGCGGCGCTGACCTCCAGAAATATCTCGAAGGCCAGTACAACCATACGCGGAGCGTGCTGGTCGACCTGGGACTCGCTAAATAGTTTCAGGCTTTGGACGCGGCCGTCGGTGCGCTCTGGTCTGCGGGCATCCCGAACGTAAAGCGCGTCTCACGAGCATTCGAAGTGGCCTGCAGCGTACCGCCATGAGCGTGTGCGATTTCGGACGCGATATAAAGGCCCAGGCCGAGGCTCGCCCGCCTCCGAGCTCGTCCGGGTGGCATCTCGGAAACGTGTATTCAGTGAATCGAGCAGCTCGCCACCGCTGCGGGCGTGAGCTTGTTCACCGCGTCGCGGATGTCGCTCGCGAGATCGGCGACGTTCATCCGGGGAGGATAGCAGCGCAAGTCGCTGTCGTAGCTATCGATGACGACGCGCGGCGCTCCACCGAACGCAGGGACCTGCACGTACACGAGATCGGCGATCGTGACGTTGCCGTCATGCTGATCCGTGGCTTCGACCGTGCGGTCGACGTGGATACCGTGC
>DASRIK010000020.1:0-12527 GCA_035650035.1 Burkholderiales bacterium
CGCACCGAGCGCCAGATCAAGCGCTACGAACATCCCGAATTCATGCTGGCTGAGAAGCCCGGTGCCGAGGCACGCACTCGTGCAGCGTTCCAGAAGCTGTACCCGTTTTCGAAAGGAGAGCCCGAAGACATCGCGGCGATCGCAGTGTTCCTCGCGTCTGACGAATCGCGCATGCTGACGGGCACGACGATCGCTGCGGATGGTGGACGATCGAGCTATTTGAAGGTCTATGTGGATGAGAAAGAGTGACCATATCGATGCCTTTCGTATCCATCCCCGACCTCACGACCCTCGTCGCGTCCGCGCTTCGCGCAAGCGGAGCATCCGATTCCCAGGCCCACGCTGCCGCAAAGTATCTCGTCGCCGCTGACGCGCAGGGACTTGCAACGCATGGGGTTGCGCGCGTTCCGCTCTATTGCGGGCACGTGAAGTCCGGTCGCGCGCGAGGCGACGCCGTTCCGCGGGTCGTGCGCGACAGCGGTGCCGCGTGTCTGATCGACGGCGGCACAGGCCTCGGTTTCGAGCCTGCCGAGCTCGCCGTGAAGGAAGCGGGCGAACGCGCGAAAAGGAACGGTATCGGATTCGCCGGCATCACCAACGGCCATCACTGCGGCGCCTTGGGGATCCTCCTGGAACCTCTCGCGGCGCGCGGAATGGTCGCGCTCGCGTTCAGCACCGCGCCTGCGGCGATTCCGCCGTGGGGCGGGAAGCGCCCGCTCTTCGGCACCAATCCTGTCGCTGCCGTATTTCCACGCCGCGACGCTGCGCCGCTCGTCATCGACCTCTCGCTCACGCAAGTCACGCGCGGGGCGGTCATGCTCCTCCAGAAACAGGGCAAATCGGTACCGGAAGGCTGGGGCATGGACAAGGACGGGACGCCCACCACCGACCCTGACAAGATCCTCTACGGAGGCAGTCTCTACGCAATCGGCGGTCTCAAAGGCACGATGCTCGCGCTCGCGGTCGAGCTCATCTGCTGCGCGCTCACGGGCGCATTGCTTTCGCACGAGCTCGAATCGTTCTACCTCGAAGAGGCTTCGCCGTTGCGCCTCGGCCAGGCGTTCATGGCGATCGACCCTGCAGCGCTTGCAGGGACGGATGTCTACAACGCGCGCGTGGAAGCGGTGATCGACGCGATGATGGAAGAAGAGGGGGTGCGGCTGCCGGGCGAGCGACGCACGCAATGCACCGCGCGTGCCAGGGAGCAGGGCATCGAAGTGAGCGCGGAGTTACTGGAACAGCTGAAGCGACTCGCCGGCGGCACCGCGTAGGACGCTGCATCGCTTTACGTGCGCCACGAGATCGCCACGGCGCATGTGCGCGCCTCGTGATGACATCCGAGATGTTTACGCCGGTTCCAGACCTTTCGCGCGGAATACGCGCATGGCCGCGGATGTCCCGAGGAACTCGAGCAGGGCGCGAGCGGCGGCGGCACGTTTGCTGGTCACGAAAATACCCGCAGCCAGAACGGAAATACTCTGCAGCTCCTGCGGCAGCGGTCCCACCAGCTCGAGGCCGGGCACTGCCATCAATTCCGGGATCTGTTGAATCGCGAGCTCGGCTTCACCGCGCACGACCAGCTCGCCGATGAGGCCGCCTTCGTTCCTCACCGCTTTGGGCTCGATTTCCGCGGCGATACCGAGTCGCTTGATGATATTCGAAAAGTGGATTCCGCTGGCGCCGCTCGTCGTGTGCGCGATCGATTTCGCCGCGAGCAGCGCGGCCTTGAACGCTTCGACCGAGCTCACATCAGGCTTCGGCCCCCCGACAGCCGTGCCGACGCCGACGCCGCAGCGCGCCAGCGTGCGGCGGCTCTCGGGCACGATCTTGCCGGCCATGGCAAGCGCATCGATGGCGCCCTGGCCAAGGATCGCGAGATCTGCGGTTTCACCTGCATCGATCCGCTTCAGCATCACGAGCGCCGGATCATAGCTCGCCGCCACACGCGTCCCGGTCGCCTGTTCGAACTGCGGCAGGAGCTCGCCGAGCACACCTCGGGTGCTGTTCGACGTGAAAAGCTGAAGGGACTCAGACTCCATTCGCGGGCAGGCCTCGACGTTCGGTTGTACGAAGACGCAGCTACAATGGCGCTGCTGCAAATCGTCAGCTACGCCGCTCAGCGCATCCGATAATGTCCGCGATACTAACCGCTCACGCTTTGCGCGCGCAATTCGTCGCGCGTCGATGGCCTTTCGTACTCTGCTTTGCGTGCGCCCTGCTGTTCTCGACGCCCGCCGTCCCGCAGGAGCGCTTCTCGATTTTCGTGCCGACCGAGCAGGACGACGTTCCGCGCATGCTCAAGCTGGCGGGGCTGCGCGATGGCGACGTCGTCTACGATCTCGGCTCGGGCGACGGTCGCATCGTCATGGAGGCCGTCAGGCTCAATCCGACGGCGCGCGGGCGAGGTATCGAAATCGACGAGAAGCTCGTGATGGAATCGCGAAAGGTCGCCAAGGCGAACGGCCTGGGCGATCGGGTGCAGTTCATACATCAGAACGCTTTCGACACCGATTTGAAAGAGGCGAACATCATTGCGATGTGGCTGTGGCCCGAGATCATGCGCATGCTGCGGCCGAAGATACTGGCCGAAGCACGGCCGGGCACGCGCGTCGTCACGCGTATCTGGGATCTCGGTTCCTGGAAACCCGACGCCGAAGACAAGGACGGCGCGCACCTTTTCATGTGGATCGTGCCCGCCAAGGTCGAGGGTCACTGGAACTGGAACCTGAGCTTCGCCAAAGCGAAGCAGCGCCCGTACGCCGCGGTCTTCGAGCAGCGCTTCCAGGAGGTCGAAGGCGTGGTGCGTTCCGCAAACCGCCGCGGTGTCTTCGACAGCGTAAAACTGAAAGGCGACGAGCTCACGTTTTCACTGATGATGACGCTGGACGGCGTGGGACTGGTGCGCCACCAGTTCAGCGGGCGCGTGCGCGGCGACGTGATCGAAGGCACCGTGCGTATTCTGCACGAGCCTTACGACACTGCGTTCGAGCTGCCGTGGCGCGCCGAGCGCGTCAAGACATCCGCTTATTTTGCGCCTACGGGGCTCGAGGCGAGATAGGGCAATATGGACATTGCGAGCACCGGAGCGCGGTGACATCGACGACCAGCCATGAACGAGATCCGCATACTCTCGGCCACGGGCATATTGGGCTCGGGCTTCAAGGAAGAGACACTCAAGCGCGCGATGCGGCTCGAGCCGCATTTCATCGGGGCGGATTCAGGTTCGACCGACCCCGGACCGCATTACCTGGGCTCGGGCGACACGCTGTTTTCCGATTCCGCGTACAAGCGGGATCTGCGCCTCATGCTGCTCGCGGGACGCGCGGCGAAAATTCCGGTGATCGTCGGGTCCGCCTGCACTTCGGGCAGCGACCCGCAGCTCGCGCGGCTCGTCGGTATTGCACGGGAGATCGCACGCGAGGAGAAGTTGACCTTCAAGCTCGCCGCCATCCACAGCGAGCAGGACAAGAGCTATCTCAAGCGCAGGCTCCGCGAAGGCAAAATCACGCCGCTCGCGAATGCACCGGAGCTCGACGAACGCGTAATCGATCGCAGCGCGCACATCGTCGGCATGGCGGGCATAGAGCCTTTCGTCGAAGCGCTGGAGAACGGGGCAGACGTGGTGATCGCCGGGCGCTCGAGCGACACATCCGTTTTTTCGGCGATGCCGGTCATGCGCGGCCTGAATCCTGCAACGGTGTGGCACGCCGCGAAGATTCTCGAATGCGGCGCCGCCTGTGTCGTGCTGCGCAAGTATCCGGACTGCAATTTCGCGACGGTTCGCGACGACCATTTCATCGTGGAGCCGCCGAATCCCGATTACCGGTGCGATCCCGACAGCGTCGCTTCGCATAACCTCTATGAAAACTCCACGCCATACGAGCTCGTCGAGCCTTCCGGCGTGCTGAACACATATTCGGCGAAATACGAAGCGGTTTCGGATCGGGCGGTGAAAGTCTCCGGCAGCACGTTCACGCCGTCGGCGCGCTATACGATCAAGCTCGAAGGCGCCGAGCTCGCGGGCTTCCAGAGCATCATCGTCGGAAGCGTGCGTGACCCGATCATCCTGCGACAGCTCGATTCCTGGCTCGCGGGCCTGGTGAAAGCAGCGAAAGATCGCGTCGCGGCCGTTTACGGCGCCGAAATCGAAAACCGCTACCGGCTCGACGTACGGGTGTTCGGCAAGAACGCGACGATGGGACCACTGGAAAGCGAGACACGCATCGGCCACGAGGTCGGGCTTCTTTTCCAGGTGACGGCGGACACGCAGGAGCGGGCGACCGCCATCATCAAATCAGTCAGTCACATCGCTGTTCATTACCCGGTGCCGGAGTGGACGGGACTCATCACATCGATCGCCTACCCGTACTCGCCGGCGGAGATACCGCGCGGGCCGAGCTACCGCTTCAACATGAATCATGTCGTGGAGCCGGCGTCGCCCATGGAAATGTTCAGCATCGAATACGAGAACGTGGGTCGCTGAGAGTGCTGCCTGCTATTGGAACCACCACCGTGTTCCGTGAGCGGCGGCCCCCGAACGGCAGCGGGCGTCTGCCGCGAACGAGACTTTCGCACGGTAATCGGGGCGCGCCAGGAGTCGACATGCCTAAGTTATGGCAAGTAACGAAGCTCATACGCAGTAAGAACTCGGGGCCGTTCGAGCTCACCTTCGACGTGATTTTCAAGGACCGCGAAAGCTATGAAAAAGTACGCGATGCGGGAGTCATCAATACGGAGTGGTTCGCGCGCACCTATCGGTTGACGCCCCAATTCGTCTCCATCATCAACTACGACGCAGCCAACGCGATCAAGATCACCATTCCGCGGCCCTTCATCTCGGGAGACGTGGACGACACGGACGTGTTCGGGGGACAGCAGCACGGGCCGCTGGTCGACATCGAGGTGCCATAAGCCGCGTTCGCGCCTGCGGCGCTTCCTTCCCACGCGGCGCAACGGCCGAGCGAAGTCGCGCAACTGAGGAATACGTCACGGTCCAGACCGGGCGTTTCAGCGCACCGAATAAAAAATCCACGCATTTGTAATAAGTCCGCCTTAAAAAAACTAAGTCGCGACCGTTAAGCACGTCACGGCCTTGTTCCTGTGGGAGCGCGCGATTGCGATCGAGTGCACGATGCACCGCGCGCCCTCCGTGACATTTCTTAATCGAAGTCAAAGGCGGAACTTGCAGGATACTTTCAAGCGGCAGGTTGGATCGGTGCCGGGACAGACCATACGGTTCAGTCTCGGTGCCAAGTTCACCGCTACGGTGCTGCTGATCCTTGCAGCGACGATGGCGGCGAACACCTATTACTCCGTCCGCACCTCGACGCGTCTTCAGGAGCAGCAACTCCGGGAGCGCGGACATGCATTGGGTCGTCTCATATCGCTCATCAGTCCGCAGGCGATCCTCGCATTCGATTATCTGCAGCTCAACGATTACACCCGGGAAGTGTCCTCACAGCCGGACGTGATCTATGGCGTGATCGTCACTCCGCAGGGCCTGCCAATCAGCTCGTACTTCAAGGGCTCCAATACGCCGATCAAACAGCGCCTCAACGCGACCACGGCCCAGGACGTGCTGAAGACGCTGCAGCAGGCGGGAGGCGAGGACAAGCTGCTCCACCTCGAGTTTCCGATCATTCACAATCAGGTGATGCTGGGCCGTTTTCTCGTGGGGATGAGCCGCGAGTCGCTGCAGGCGGACTTCCGCCAACAGCTCACGGTTCAGATGGTCCTGTTCGGCGCGGTCGTTCTGTTTCTGGGTGCAGCGATCTATGCCGTTTTCCGGTTCAACGTGCTGCAGCCCATCCAGAAGCTGATCGGCGCGTCGCGGGAGGTCGGCCGCGGACAATACCCGGTGGTGGAGGTGAACTCCACCGATGAAATGGGACTCCTCGCGCGGGCCTTCAATGTGATGGCCGAGGAAGTCAAAAGGGAGCAGGCCAAGCTTCACCGCCAGGCCAACTTCGATGCTTTGACCGGGCTTCCGAACCGGATGATGGCTTTCGATCGGCTGAACCTGGAGATCAATCGCGCGAGGCGTTCAGGCGAGCGGTTCGCGATCATGTTCATCGATCTCGACAACTTCAAGGACGTCAACGATTCATTGGGACATCCGGCGGGCGATCAGCTGCTGGTGGCCATCGGGGCGCGGCTGCAGGGTTGCTTGAGGGAGGCAGACAGCGTCGCCCGTCTCGGGGGAGACGAGTTCCTCGTTCTGGTCCCCGATCTCGTGCAGGAAATGGACATCGAGAGAATCGCCGAGCGGCTGATGCAGGCTGTGGCGGAGCCGCAGGAGCTCCGCGGCCGCAAGGTTGTGGCGAGATGCAGCCTGGGGATCGCCCTTTACCCGGACAACGGCGAAACCGTCGAAGCGCTGATGGCGAACGTCGACAACGCCATGTACCAGGCGAAAGCGAAGCAAAGCGGCTCCATCGTCTTCTTCACCGACGAGATGAACGTCCGCTTGCGCGAGCGCATGCAGATGGAACAGGATCTGAACGCGGCCGTGGAGCTCGGGCAGCTCGCACTCCACTTCCAGCCGATCGTCGGCGCTGCCAGCCAACGTGTTCTCGGCGCCGAGGTGCTGCTGCGGTGGCGCCATCCCGAGCGGGGTTTCGTGAGCCCGGCTGATTTCATACCGGTCGCGGAAGCTTCCGGGCAGATCGTGCAAATCGGCGATTGGGTGCTCGAGCAGGCTTGCCGGTGCTGGTCGCGGTGGCGTAACGCCGGAATCGCTCCGGGCTTCCTCGCGATCAACATCTCCGGTGTTCAATTCAGGAAGCGTTTCTCCAAGAGGGTCGCAGAGCTGATGGCGCTCTACGACGTTCCGCCGCACGCGCTGGAACTCGAGATCACCGAGCGCGTGCTTCTCGCGCATCAGGACGAGGTGGCCGAGGAGCTCGCGAACCTGCGTGCGCTTGGCGTGAGGCTTTCGCTCGACGATTTCGGCACCGGCTACTCCGCGCTGAGCTACCTGAAGCGGTTCAAGTTCGACCTCCTGAAAATAGACCAGAGCTTCGTTGCCGGTCTGCCTGAGAAGCCCGACGACATTTCCGTGGTCAAGGCGATTCTTGCAATGGCGAAGGGCCTGGACGTGAAGGTGGTGGGTGAAGGTGTCGAGAACGAGGCGCAGTTGATTTTTCTGGTGAGCCAGGGTTGCGACTATGCGCAGGGGTATCTCTTCGCGAAGCCCGTCGACGAGGAGAGGTACCGCGAGTACCTCGACACCCGGGAAGCAGGGCGGCCGTTGCTCGCGCTCCCTCGCCTGAGTGCAGCGTGAGCTGAGGCCCTGGCGTCCGATCGAGCCGAGGAGGAAAAGATCAGTGGGAACACACGGCATCAAACAGTGGCTTCGCAGCGCAACGCGCGTCCGCTCGCTGCTTTGCTCGATTGCGCTCGCGGCTTTCGCGCCCGCTGTCGTGGCGGCGGACCGGGTCCTCTTCCTGGGCGTATTTCCAAGATACAACGCCACTGAAACGACGACGATGTACACGCCGCTTGCCGATCATCTCAGCGATCGGCTCGGTCAGAAGGTGACGCTCATCACGTCCAAGGATTTCGACACGTTCTGGAAAGGCGTGGCAGAGAACAAGTACGACCTCGTCCACTACAACCAGTATCACTACATCCGTTCGGCGCAGACCTACAAAGTGATCGCGCACACGCAGGAATTCGGAAAGAGCGCGGTTGCGGGCGCGCTTTACGTGCGCAAGGACAGCGGTATCACCGACATCGCGCAGCTTCGCGGGCGCACGGTCATTTTCGGCGGCGGCAAGGACGCGATGATGAGCTATGTCGCGCCGCGTTTTCTCATGATGCGCGCAGGTCTGAAAGAAGGTGATTTCAGGACCGAGTTCGCCGTGAATCCGCCCAACGCCCTGCTGGCGCTCTATCACAAGCAGGCGGACGCCGCGGGCGGCGGAGACATTCTCATCGACTTGCCGGTCGTCCAGAACGCGATCAACGCGCAGGAGCTGAGAATCCTGGCCACGACCGAGCCGCTGCTTTTCCTGCCATGGGCCGTGAAGCGTACCATGCCCGCGAAACTGCGCGAATCGATCCAGGCGATCCTGACGGACCTCGATCAGACTCCTGCGGGGAAGGTCGCGTTGAACGCGGCGAAGACGAGCGGCATCGAAAAAGCCGAGGACAAGGATTACGTGCCGCACCGCAGGATGACCGACGCGGTGTTCGGCCCGAATGGCATCCCGAAATAACCCTGGTGCGTCCACTATGTGGTCAATCAGGCGTCTCAGCTGACGAAGCACCGCGTCCGCGGTAAGCTTGGTTGATTCAAATCAAGTTTCGCTCGTACCGGGCAGTTACAGTCCGCGCGGGTAGCTCGTACGTGAAAAAACGTACGGGTAGGACAGACAACTCGACAGAGCAGCCGAAAAAGGCCGCCGCAACGGATGGTTCCATCCCCGACGACCGATAGCAACGCGCGGCGCGAGCGAAGGCGCGAGAGGCGCTCGCGTATGCGGCTGAAGAACGTCTCGCTGGCGGTCCTTTCGATCGTCGCGTTCGTTCTCTGGGTACACCTTGGATCCGGTGTCACGGTGTTCCGCTCGGACGTGCCGGCGGAGCCCGGCTGGGAGCGCTTCCGCGCCGACTACAAGCTCGCCTACTTCGGGGACGACGGTCAGTTCGTGCGCGCCGTCCAGAACGGCTACAACCTCGTTTTCCATACGTACAAATACGCGCCGCGGTTCACCCGCAAAGTCGCAGGCGATCAGGTGAGCGCCTGTTCCAGCTGTCACACGGCCGAGGATCTTGCCTACGCTTTCGTCAACTCGGACCGGTACGACCGCAAGGTCGGCCGTCGCGTTTCATTCGAAGAGCGCGTGCAGCGGTGCTATGCGGGACCGATGGATGGTTTCGTGCCCACCATTTACGACCCCGCCGTTCGCGATATCCGCCTCCTTGCCCGGGCGGTGGCGCGCCACCTCCAACTGAGCGAAGGCGCCTTGAGGGGGGGGCGTTAGGCCCATGCAGGCGAGGACGCGAACGCTCGTCAAGATCGGCGTGCTCGTGCTGGCCGCCGGAGGTTTCTATCTCCTCGCCGCACACAAGCACGCACAAAGGGAGGAGGTGCGGCAAACCGCGGTGTCAGTGACGCCCGCGTGCGTCGAAAAGCTCAGCCGCTACGCGCTCGAGCGCGGCGAGTACTACCGCTCGCCGTATGTCGTGCAGCGGACCGGGACGGTGAGCACACGCCGCGGCTACGGCGACGAGGACATCCGTGCGATCCAGCGCGGCTGCAACATCATGGACGACACGCAGGGACGTCAGGCAACCGACGTCAGCCGCGAGCGCTGGAACGCGACGCGTTTCATTCGCGGGAACCACGCCGCCTGCAGCCACTGCCATCAGGGGATCGGCGACAAGCAGGACGCGAAAGGCAACCGGCTCAAAGGCTCTCTCAGCATCGGCGCGTCCTGGGTCATGGCTGACATGTACGACCGCTTCACGGGGCTGCTGCTGCCGTTCGAGCTTAGGCAGATGCAGTGCTACATCAATTCTTCGAACGGATACAAACCGAACATCGCCGACGACGTCATCCGCGACGTGACTGCGTATAGCCGGTTCCTTTCGGCCGCGCTGGATCTCAAGATAGGCAATCACTACGACGAGCAGGGCATCGACGAGATCGCCGCATCGGACACGCTCAAACAGGGAGACGACTACGTTCGCGGCGAAGCCCTTTACAAGCACAAATGCATGAGCTGTCACGGGCGCCAGGCGTTCGGCCTCGAGGCGAACGGCCGCCTCGTGGCGCCCGCCCTGGCGGGACCGAATGCCTGGAACATGCAGTCGCGCAACTACTTCTATTACGTCTCCACGATCCTGCCCGGCTTTATCTGCCGGAACATGCCGCTCGGCCAGGAGAACACGCTCACGAATCAGGAATGTCGCGACATCGCCTACTACATCAGCAACCTGCCAAGACCCGCGGGTGATCGCCAGGGGCCGATCGTTGCGCTCAAACAGCAGTTCCTGATGACCGTCATGCCCCCGCTGCTTCGCCTCACGTCGCCGGACGACGCGGAGAAGCCGGCCCATGGCACGCGGGAGCGGGTGCAATGAAGGCGCGCGCGCTCAAGTATCAGGCAATCCTGTGGCAGCACTGGCCGAGGCTCAACGGCGATCTTGTCGTAGGGCTCACGCTCGCGCTCGTCACGATCCCGCAAGCCGTAGCCTTTTCGGTGACGCTCGCAGGCGTCCCGCCGCACTTCGGCATCTACGCGGCGATCTGGGGCGTGCTCTTCTGTGCGCTGCTGAATCCTTCACGCGTCTTTCACGGCGGGCCGAACAACTCGATGTCCGCAGCGATCGGCGTCATCCTGCTGCCGATCGCGCCGCCGTTCGGCGCCGAGTACATGGGTTACGCGCTGACGCTCGGCCTCATGGCGGGCCTCATTCAGTTGATGTTTTACGCAGTTCGTCCGCTCGGGAGGATGCTGGATCTCATCAGCGAGCCCGTGATCAACGGTTTCATCTGCGGAATCGGGCTCTTCCTCATCTTCAAGTCGCTGACGACGTTCGGCGGGCTGCCGCTCAACACCGAAGTGGAATGGCCGCTGTGGATCGCATGGCACTCGTTCCTCGCGCTCACCGAAATCGGCAACATGTACGCGATCGAGATCGGGCTCATCACGCTCGTGACGTGCGTGATCGCGCAGCAGTTCGAGCGTCTCCGTAACTGGGCCATCCTGCTCGGCATCGCGGCGGGCACGTTGTATTCGCAGATCCTGACCGCCACCGTCGGCCTCGAGAACACGGGAGTCGAGCAGATCGGAAACCTCGCCTCCATCGGCTTCATTACGCCGTCTCTGCCGATCTTCAGACAGGAGGCGATGCCGGACATCATCGCGATCGTCCCGGGTGCGGTGACGCTCGCGCTCCTTGGTTTGTTTCAGACCGTCGCGGCCATGCGCCGTATGAGCCGCAAAGTCGGCGGCTTCACCGACAGCCGGCGCGCGATCTTCTCCGATGCCGTGTCGAACTGCGTCCTGCCATTTCTCTCGTCGCTCCCGACCTGCGCGTCGTTCAACCGCATGTGGCTGGTGCACAGGCTGGGCATTCACAGCCGGATAGCGATCGCCATCTCCGCACTCTGGGTGATGGTGCTGGTACTGTTCTTCGCGGGAGTCATCGCCATTATTCCCATGCCCGCGATGGCTGCCGTGATCATATTGCTCGGCATCAACATGCTGAAGTGGGAGGACATCAAGCCCCACCTCAAGAACCGGCGTGAAGCGGTGGTGTTCATCGGCTCGTTCCTTTCGGTTCTTTTCCTGGATCTCTTCGAAGCCGTGATCCTGGGATCCATCGTGGCGATCGCGTACGCCAAGTGGGAGCAGGCGCATCCCAATATCAGCCTGCAGGGGAACGTGCTGAAGATCCGAGGGAATATCTACTACGGTTCGCTGCCCGTGGTCGAATCGATGTATCACGGCGCAATCGCGAGCAGGGACAAGCTCGTCATCGATTTGTCGGAGTGCTACTACATCGATCATGAAGGCATACGCTGGCTCGCAGCCGCCAAGCGCGCAGGCAAAGCGACGTTCATCGATCGTCGCAGTGGCAGCGATCGCCGCGGCGTTGCAGACGCGGATACCGCGGACGGAAGCAGTCGCGAACCGGGGGCTGTCGTCCACCGGCGCAGCAAGCCCGATCGACGCCGGCGCTCGGATTTCTAAAGGCCTGCCGGGCGGACTACCTCGCTTTGCCCTGCGAGATGTCGATGATCATGCGCGTGGAGAGGTAAAGCCGCGGCTCGATCGAAGGGATCGCGATGTATTCCGCCTCGGTCGAATGCGCGCCGTATCCCTGCAGGCCCATGCCTTCGAGCACCGGCGCTCTTGTCTTGAGTTGCGCGTAGGCGGCATCGGTACCGCCGCCGGTCGAAGTCTCCCGCACGATGAGCTTCTTTCCGATCTCCGCGTATATCTGCTGAGCGTGCGCCGCGAGACGCCGCGAGACGTCGGTTGCCTGCAGCGGCGGCCTGCCGCGCTGGAACTCGAGCTCGACCTGTGACTCGGGCAGGAGCTTCGCCTTGATGCGTTCGCGCAGCTTCTGCTCGATGCCGTCGAGATCGGCGACGCGATCGACGCGGATGTCCGCGATCGCTTCGGCGCCGGGCGGGATCATGTTGCGAACGACGCCCGCATTCGCGACCGTCCAGTTCACCTTGAGGCCGACTGAATGATCCGAGAGATCCTTCATCTGCAGCACCTGATGCGCAAGCTCGTACAGGGCATTCACGCCGCGTTCCGGCGCGGCTCCGGCGTGTGAAGCACGGCCTCGCACCCTGAGCACTGCGGCCGCCGTCCCGCTCGTCGCGAGCCGCACCCGATCGGCAGGAAATCCGGCTCCTTCGTACGAGAGCGTCGCATCGTGCTCCGCTCCAAGGCGCGTGATCAGATTCCGGGAGCCAGGGGAGCCGATCTCCTCGTCGCCGTTGATGAGCACCGTGACCACGCCGTAGTCTCCGAACTTAATCGCGTTCAGGACCGATAACG
>DASRIK010000021.1:0-3520 GCA_035650035.1 Burkholderiales bacterium
CTCCCCTCCAGCATGCAAGCACGGGTTTACGTGGTCGGCGTAACGCGCGCTGCTTCTAAAGCGCGGCCACTCCGGCCTTCGCGATTTCCTCGTCTTCCTCCGACTTGGCACCGCTCACGCCGATCGCACCGAGTACACGGCCGTCGCGCAGCACCGGCACGGCACCCTGTGCAGGCACCATCTCCCCGGGCACGGACGCCATGAATGCCTGCATCACCGGCGAGGTCGCCCGGGCCGTGAGCTCGGCGCTCGGCACGCCGAAATTGGCGGAGGCGTATGCCTTGCCTTTCGAGATGCCCGCGGTTCGCCACGATACGCCGTCGAGGCGCACCATGGTCAGCAAGTCCCCCCGCCCGTCCACGACGGAGATCGACACTTTCACGCCCATCTGCTGCGCCTTCGCCTGTGCAGCTTGCAGCATCTTCTGTGCTTCGCTCGTGGTGAGATACATATCAGGCTCCTTTGTCGGTTACGCGCAACCGTGATGCTACCATCCAAAAAATACACTTCTGAAGCCGCCGTCAGGTCGCAGACACGAGAGTCTCTATAGGAGCGCACATGAAGCTACTGAAGCGGATCGCTGTTGCAGGAGTGTTGCTTGGCGCTGCCGTGCAAGCCTTGGCGCAATTGCCGCCGGGATTTCCATCGCGTCCGGTACGTTTCCTGGTTGGCTTTCCGCCCGGCGGCACGAACGACATCATCGCCCGGCTGCTCGCGCAGAAGCTCACCGAGCAAAGTGGTGTCACCTACGTGGTCGAGAATCGACCGGGCGCCAATACCGCCATCGCCTCGGAAGTGTTCGTGCGCGCCGCGCCTGACGGCTATACGATCATGCAGGTCGCGCCGGGTCACGCGACCAACCCGGCGATGCTCGATCTCAAATTCGACCCGATCAAGGACTTTCAATTCATCACCGTCGCAGCCGAGTCGCAGAATCTCCTGGTGCTGCATCCTTCGTTTCCGCCTAGAAACGTCAAAGAGGTGATCGCCATTTCGAAGAAGCGCCCCGGTGACATCAATTACGGATCCTCCGGCATCGGCACCACCGTGCATCTTTCCGCGGAGCTGTTCCAGTACATGACCGGCGTGAAGTGGGTGCATATCCCGTACAAGGGGGCAGGACCGGCAATGATCGAGTTCTTCTCCGGAACCTTCGTCCTCTATTTCGGCAATCTGCCGACCGTGATCCAGCATGCGCGCTCGGGCAAGCTGCGCGGCATCGCGGTGACAGGCGCGAAACGCGCGAGCGCGGCACCCGAATATCCGACGGTCGCCGAGAGCGGCGTGCCGGGATTCGAGGTCACGACGTGGTACGGCTTTGCAGCGCCGGCCAAAGCACCGCGCGCGATCGTCGACTATTTTCATGGCGAGATCGTGAAGGCGCTGAATGCCCCCGATCTCAAAGAGAAGCTCGTCAGTCAGGGGGCGGACCCGGTGGGCAACACGCCGGAACAGGCCACAGCGCACGTCGTCAAGGAGATAGCGAAGTGGACCAAGGTCATACGCGGCGCCGGCATCAAGGTGCAATGACAACACCGCTCAAGAGGAGGCCATGAAAGTCACTCGCATCGAAACTCTGCGTTGCGACGCCGGCTGGCGGATGTTCTCCTTTCTCAAGGTCATGACCGACGAGGGGATCGTCGGCTGGTCGGAATACAACGAGAGCTTCGGGAGCCACGGCCTCTCCGGGGTGATCGAGGCGCTGTCGCCGGTGGTGATCGGCAAGGATCCGCGCGAGATCGAGCTGATCAACTGCCATCTGCGGACGCAGACCGTGCAGTCCCGCGGGGGCATCAATCGCCAGGCCGTGGCGGCAATCGAGAACGCGCTGCTCGACATCAAGGGCAAGGCGCTCGGCGTGCCGGTCTACGATCTCTTCGGCGGCGCGGTGCGCAAGCGCATTCCAGTCTACTGGTCGCACTGCGGCAGCTATCGCGCGCGCTATCCGGAGCTGCTCGGGGTGCCGAGGGTGGCGAGCTATGACGATCTCTCGCGTCTCGCCGAAGAGGTGAAAAGCCGCGGCTACGGCGCGTGCAAGACCAACGTGATGATCCACGACGGCAAGCGGCTTGCCGCCTATCGCCCGGGATTCGGCGCAAGCAAGGGTTATCCGGAGCTCAACTGGACCAACGACATCGTCGAAGCCGCGTTCAAGACAGCCAACGCCTTTCGCGAGGGCGGCGGACCGTCGCTGGGCGTCATGATGGACCTCAACTTCAACTACAAGACCGAGGGGTATCTCCGCATCGCAAAAGCCGTGGAACCGGTCGGCATGACCTGGCTGGAGATGGATACGCACGATGCGGCGTCGCTCGCGCTCATCCGCCGCGGCACGTCCACACCCATCGCATCGTGCGAGACGCTATGTGAGCGGCGCGACTTCAAGCCCTTCTTCGAAGCCTACGCGATGGACGTCGCGATCGTCGACGTGATCTGGAACGGCTACATGGAATCGCTGAAGATCGCCGCGATGGCCGACGTCTACGAAATGAACGTAGCGCCGCACAACTTCTACGGGCATCTGTCGAGCGTGATCTCGGCACATTTTTGTGCTGCCGTGCCCAACTTGCGCATCATGGAGACGGACGTCGACGCGGTGCCGTGGCGCGATGAGCTGGTCGACGCGCCGCCGGTCGTCGAGAACGGCGAGTTCGTGCTGCCGACGCGGCCGGGCTGGGGCGTAGAGGTGAACGAAGCCGCCGTGCGGGCGCGGCCGCCGAAAAGTTAGAACGTCGCGATTGCTGTGGTTGCGGAGCCGCGTCGAAGTCGTCACCTCTTCCGCCCGCCGCCGAACAGGTCTAACCTGTGAATGCGCGCACAATGTGGACCTGCGCCATCGCGACTCTTTCAGCAGCGCAAGCCTATGCACTGGCGAGCTTTAACGTCGATTTCCGGGTTGGCGAAGCCGTGAACAACGTGAAGATGATCTATGGCGTGATTCCCAAGAAGCTCTTCGGGAGCAAGCCGCGGCCCGAGCAAAGTGTCAACCGACAACGTCGGTGACCCGTCACTGGTCACTTGGCCCCGATAACGACTTCCGGCAGCCGGGAACAGCCAGCTGGGCGATGAATGTGGCGTCCGGAACAACGCCCGATCGGTGGCGAGCACGTGCATGTGTGAGTTGAAATTCGGCAGTTCTCTAAAAGTCTGCACGAATAAGATCAGGCGTGGCGGCGTGCGCCGAGCGTCCGCAGGCGGAGCCTGCCAAGGCGTAGTGCGCTTGATGCTCTAGCGAATATCCTGGCTCGTTTCATATACGGGCTGGAGCGTGGACAACTGCAGCAGGAAGTCCGGCGCTACAACCGGCTCCCTCAGCATCATGACTTTCAGTCGCGGCACCGTGTCACTGACATTTGACACGACCTTCTCCAGAGCTCTTAACGCGAGCTCGGCGCAATAGAATCTCTCGCCGTCGCTCAGTGAGCCGCTTGGATTCTTCGGACCGTTTTGACGATTAGTTTTCGGCGTTCAAAACACCCGAACGACGGGCATATTCCTCTGGGGCTGCGTCATTGAGAGC
>DASRIK010000022.1:0-2280 GCA_035650035.1 Burkholderiales bacterium
CGCAACACGGCCTTGCGCCATCCGTGTATGAGCGTGTCCGCGTGATCGCGGCTCATCTGCGGCTCGAAGATACGTTCGGCTTCCCACTGGGCGTCGATCTCCGAATCGGTTTTCCAGTATCCGACCGCGAGGCCCGCGAGATAGGCCGCGCCAAGCGCCGTCGTTTCGTGCACGCGCGGTCTCACGACCGGTACGCCAAGCACATCGGCCTGAAACTGCATGAGGAGATCGTTTTGCGTCGCGCCGCCGTCGACGCGCAGCTCCGACAGCCTGACCGCGGCGTCGTGCTCCATCGCCTGCAGCACATCGGCCGTCTGATAGGCGATGCTTTCGAGCGTCGCTCGCGCAATGTGGGCCGCGCCGGTGCCGCGCGTGAGTCCCACGATCGTGCCGCGCGCGTACGCGTCCCAATGCGGGCTGCCGAGCCCGGCAAACGCCGGAACGACGTAGACGCCGCCGTTATCCTCCACGCGTCGCGCGAGCGCTTCGACCTCGGCTGAAGTCTTGATGATCTGAAGGCCGTCTCGCAGCCACTGCACGGCCGCACCGGCGACGAAGACGCTGCCTTCGAGTGCGTATTGAGGCACCTTGCCGGCGGCACACGCCGCCGTAGTCACGAGCTTGTGACGCGAGCGTATCGGCGTCGGCCCCGTGTGCATGAGCATGAAACACCCGGTCCCGTACGTGTTCTTCACGAGCCCGGCCCGGGTGCATCGCTGGCCGAAAAGCGCCGCCTGCTGGTCTCCCGCCACACCCGCGATCGGAATGCGCGCCGCAAGGAGGTTTCCTGCAGTTTCGCTGATGACGCCACTCGACATGCGCACTTCGGGCAAGAGTGAACGCGGTATATCGAAGAGCTCGAGGAGCTCGCTGTCCCACGCGCTCAGGTTCACGTCGAAAAGGAGCGTCCGCGACGCATTCGTCACGTCCGTCGCATGCGTAGCGCCGCCGGTGAGCTTCCACATGAGCCATGCATCGACGGTGCCGAAAGCGAGCGCGCCTCCGATTGCGCGCTCGCGCACGCCGGGGACGTTGTCGAGAAGCCATTTCACTTTCGTCGCGCTGAAGTACGCATCGAGCACGAGCCCGGTTTTGGCGGTGATGAGCGGCTCGTGCCCTGCGGCTTTCAGCGCGTCGCACATCGGAGCGGTGCGGCGGTCCTGCCACACGATCGCGTTGTAGACAGGTTCTCCGGTGGCGCGGTCCCACACGATCGTCGTTTCGCGCTGGTTCGTAATGCCGATCGCCGCAATGTCCGCGGCGTTCACGCCGGCCCGCGCGATTGCTTCCGTCGCGACCGCGAGCTGTGTCGCCCAGATCTCGTTCGGGTCGTGCTCGACCCACCCTGGCTTCGGAAAAATCTGCCCGAACTCTTTCTGCGCGAGCGCTCGAATCGACCCGCGCTCGTCGAACAGAAGGGCGCGCGAGCTGGTCGTGCCCTGATCGAGTGCCAGGATGAGACTCATCCTCGCGCCTGCTCGCTTCGCTCGTTATGCATATTACGAAACAGAGGGACACCCATGGTTTCCCTCCGTCAACTCCTTTCTTTTGGCGATCTGACGATCGCTCCACCAACCCGACGCAGCATTACTTTAACAGGAGGCTCACGCCGCTGAGCATGAGCAATACCGCGAGTATGCGCGCGAATGTTTCCTGGCTCACGCGATTGCCGAGCTTCTCGCCGACCCACGTCGCCACCCACGTAATAGGCAGAAGCGCCAACACCAGGATGATGATTTCGCGCGTGTAGTAACCTGCGAGCGCGTAGCCGCCAATGCGCGCGATCATCTCCACGAACCACAGCATTGCGACCGTGGCGCGAAACTCCATTCTGCCGATGCCCCGCGCGTGCATGTAAATCACGACCAGTGTGCCGCCTCCGCCCCCGAACAGCGTGTCGAAAAAAGCGCCGCCGAATCCCAGCGGAAAAGCCCACCGCTCCGAGCACTTGAAATGCGGCAGACCGAATGCGTGCACGGCGAGCATGTACGTCGCATACAGGATCAGAAAGCCGCCCAGCATGATCACCAGCAGGTGATTGTCGAGCGAGCGAAAGAGAAGGAGACCCGCGATCACGCCCGCAACAGTGGGAGGCGCAAGCAGCTTCAACTCGCGCCAGATCACCTGTCGACGGTCGCGTATCGTGAGAAATATGAAGAGCACGAACACCAGCAGGCCCGAAAGCGGGACGACCACGTGCACCGGCAGCACCATCGCGAGCAGCGGCGCCGCGATGAGGCCCGCGCCGAAGCCTGACATGCCACGGACCACGTACGCCGC
>DASRIK010000023.1:0-5843 GCA_035650035.1 Burkholderiales bacterium
ATACCGTTCGCACGAGCGCTCATCGAGGCCGCGCCGAATCGCGTGCTCTGGGGCACGGACTTTCCGCATCCGAACGCGAAAGTGATGCCGAACGACGGCGAGCTCGTCGATCTCTTCGCGCGCATCTGCACGGACAAGGCGATGCGACGGAAGATTCTCGTGGAGAATCCCAACCGGCTTTACTGGCCCGAAAGCGTACCCGCCAGCCAGTCCGCGATGTAGTTCGAGCCCACCACGCGATTGTCGCCGTGGCAGTGTTCGGATCCGCCATCCGCGATCGTGAAGATCTTCAATTCCTTCTGTTTCGCTCCGACGGCGGCATAGAGTTTTTCCGCCCAGTGCGGCGGGACGATCGTATCGTTTTCGCCATGCACGATGAGCGTCGGGCATTCGATCATTTCGGCGACGCCCGCCAGCTTGAAATCTTTTACTTTCTCGAGCGCTGTCTCCATGTCAGGCGTTCCGAGCACCCACGGTAACTGAAACGCCGCGGACGAAGCGTTCTTTCCGCCGGCTTGCATGTGCTTCCAGCGATCGACCCACACGGCGTGATAATCGTAGTGCGCACCCCAGGCGACGCACGCGGCGTATCGCTTCTCGAATGCGGCGATGCGCGGCGCGTAATACCCGCCGAGACTGAAGGCCATGATCGCGGTTCGTTTCGGATCTACATCGGGCCGCCTGGCGACGTATTCGTACGCAGCGGTGCCGGGCACTTCGTAGTCGTAGCGGCTGGGGAGATTGCGCAGTCTCAACGCTTCCCCTTGCCCGGGCCCGTCGATCGCGAGCGTGTTGATGCCGCGGTTCGAGAGCTCGATCCCGGCGAAGAGGACGCTCATTTCCTTGCAGAGGTCGAGGCCGTCGAAACACACGACAGTCGGTTTCCTGCCGTCGCCCGGCGCCCGGAAGAAATACGCAGGCAGCGAGCCATTCTCGTAAGGCACCTCCACGCGCTCGATTGCAGGATAACGGCGCTTGTAGCCTTCCTCGCAGCAGTGCATCGACCGGCGGTAACTCTCGAACTTGCGCGCGCCCGGGGGAATGAAACGCTCGGCATAGAGCAGATAGACGCCTGCGTGAAGGTAGTAGGTGCCGGCTGTGAGCTGATGATTTGCGGCGCGCGCCGCTTCCGCTTTGCGCTCCATCTCTTCGCCCATGGCGTGCCATTCCTCGAACCAGGCTTCGTTGTCGCCTTCGCGCGCCCTGAGTCGATGGCCCACCTGATGCACTTCGCCCATGGACGCGGCGCCCCACGCCGCCATGTCGATGATCGACATCATCGATTGTGACCACACGAAGTTGCCGGGGAAGTACTCGAAGAGGTGCTCGCGGGACGATCCAGTCATGATGTGGGCTCTGGCTGACGAGGAGTTGATCGAAAGCCCATTGTAAAGCTACCCTCATCGAGCCGCGCACGCGGCGAGGAGAATCGAATGGCGCGCAACGGCTACAGGATTTTCGATTCCGACACTCACGTCGGACCTTACATGGAAGTGCTGGAGAAATATCTCACCGCGTCCGAGAAGACGCGGCTCGCCGGATGGGAGAAACACAGGAGCGTCAACGCGCATGGCCATCAGACGTACAACAAGGGCCAGCGCGTGTACCGCAGACGTCTGGGCGACGCGAAAGCGGATCAGGCGCCTGCCGGCTACATGGCGGGTTTTACGGGCGTAAAGCGCGAACGCGATGTGGCGCGCCGCGGCGATCACGATCCGTCCGAGCGCATCAAAGACCTGGACTACGAGGGCGTCGATGTGAATCTCACATTGCCCTCCGGCTGGTTCGGCACCTGGACAGCGGATGAAGATGTGGAGCTCGAAGCCGGCATGTATCGCGCGTACCACCGATGGATGCACGACTATTGCAGCGATTACCCGCAACGGCTCGGCGGTGTCATTCTCGCGGCAGGCCGCGACGTGCAGGGAAGCGTAGCCGAAATCAAACGCTGGGCGAATTCACGTTGGGGGTGGGCGGTGATGGTGTATGCACCGTATGGCATGCCGCTCGATCACCCGGATCTGGAACCGATCTGGGCGGAGGCGGCGCAACACGATTTCGCCGTCGTGCTGCATACGTTCACGGTGATGCCGCCGTATGCGCCCGGTGGGCTCGATACGTGGGATAACCTGTGGCTGCAGCGGTCCGCCGCGCATCCGTGGTGCGGCATGCGTAACATGGCGGCCCTCATCGGCAGTGGCGTCATGGACCGCTATCCGACGCTGCGTATCGGGACGCTCGAAGCAGGTCACGGCTGGCTGCCTTTCTGGGTGAAACGCCTCGACGAGCATGCAGAAACGATCCGTGCAGCGCTCCCCGAGCTCAGGATGAAGCCGAGCGAGTACGTGACGAGCGGCCGGTATTTTCAAAGCATCGAGATTCCGGAAGGCGGCGCCATGACGAACGCCGTGGCGGATCTCGTCGGAGACGACGTGCTGATGTATGCGTCGGACTACCCGCACGGTGAAAGCCACTTTCCCGAATCGGTGAAGCTGGCGATGGCGTGGGACATGTCGGATGAGCGGCGGCGGAAGCTCATGTGGGACAACGCGTGCAGGTTGTATGCGCGGGCGGGATTGGCGTGATCTTTTTTGCGCGCGCCACGAGATCCTTCGACTCCGCGTTCGATGCTTCTCAGTCCGTTCGTGCCGAGCGTAACGAATTGGAGTCGAAGCATGAACGCTGCGCTCAGGATGACCGGAAACACGCGCTCCTCGCGATGACAGCGCTCGCGCTGCTGCCAGCATGCACCCACGCCATCGCTCAATCTGCCGCAGACTACCCCGCCAAACCCGTCCGCGTGATCGTTGGCCAGGCGCCGGGCGGCGGCAATGACATTCAGGCGCGGCTTTTCGCGCAGAAATTGAGCGAGAGTTTCGGCCGTTCTTTCATCGTGGAGAATCGCACCGGCGCCGGCAGTCTGATCTCCTACAGAGCCGTCGCGCAGGCGCCGCCGGATGGATATACGTTGCTCGCTGTGGCCGGCGGCTACACTGTTGCACCCGCTGTACACACGAATCTCGGATTCGATCCCGTGAAGGATCTCGCGCCGATATCGCTCGTCGTGCAGGCGCCGTTTCTCCTGCTCGCGCATCCTTCGGTCCCCGTGAAAAACGTGAAAGAGCTCGTCGCGCTCGCGCGCTCCCGGCCCGGAGCGTTGACCCACGCCTCGGCGGGCCATGGCTCGTCGACGCATCTCGCATTCGCGCTTTTCACGACGCTTGCGAGAGTCGACATCACGCACGTGCCTTACAAGGGCACCGGACCCGCGCTCGTCGATGCGATCTCGGGTCAGGTCCACATGCTCATGGGAAACGTGCTGTCGAGCCTTCAGTACGCGAAAAACGGCAAGCTTCGCATGCTGGGCGTATCCACCGCGAAGCGCTCGGCCGCTTTGCCGGAGCTGCCCACGCTTGCCGAAGCCGGCGTACCAGGCTACGAATCGAGCACGTGGCACGGCTGGTTTGCGCCTGCCGGGACGCCTGCGGCCATCGTGAGCAAGGTGAGCGCGGAGCTTGCGAAGAGCGTGAAGGCGCCGGACGTGCAGACGCGGCTTCAGCCGGATGGCGCGGAACCGGTGGGCAGCTCACCCGAGCGGCTCAGGGATTTCGTGGTGAGCGATATCGCGCGCTGGCGCAAAGTCGTCAAAGATGCGGGGATCAAGCTCGAGTGACGCGAAGAGAAGTGATGAGAGGAAGTGACAAAAGAAGTGACGCCAGGAGGTGACGGAGTGACGAACGACGGGAAATGCATGACGTCTCACGAAAAGAGCGCGCGTTTGCAGGAGCTCATTCATCGCAAAGGCAAAGTGCTCGTGATGTTAC
The DNA here is from genome assembly GCA_035650035.1 of Burkholderiales bacterium. Taxonomy (GTDB): domain Bacteria; phylum Pseudomonadota; class Gammaproteobacteria; order Burkholderiales; family SG8-41; genus JAQGMV01. The sequence goes on from DASRIK010000023.1 coordinate 3,825, forward strand.
ATCCACCGACGGCCGCGCACGCGCGCATCATGGAACATGCCGGATGCGAAGCGGGCTTCGTCGGCACGGGCGGCGTCGTGGGCGCGTACACGGGACACGCGGATGTCGGCACGCTCTCGATGACCGAATGCGTCCAGGTGGCGGCCTGGATTGCGCAGGCCGTGAATTTCCCGGTGATGATGGACGGAGACACGGGTCACGGCGGTACGATGGCGGTGCGGCGCATGATCCGGGAATGCATCAGGGCGGGAATCGCCGGCGTGCGCATCGACGATCAGCCGATCGAAGGCAAACGCAGGACGCAAAGCGCGGGTATGGAGGTCGTGCCGATCGAGCAGGCGATTGCGCGCTACCGTGCGGCCGTCGACATGAAAAACGAGCTCGATCCGAACTTTGTCGTGATGGCGCAGTGCTACGCGCGCGATGCGGCGAACAGCAGCTTCGACGATACGCTCGTGCGCCTCAGGGCTTACGAGGAACACGCGGGTGTGGATTGGGTGCAGCTCGAGTCGCCGCACTCGGTCGAAGAGATCCAGCGTGCGCGAGCGGTCGTGAACGGGCCGTTCTCCTTCATGAAAGGCAAGCTCCCGCGGTATCTCGGGCTCGACGAGCATCTCGCGCTCGGCGTGAACATCGCCTGGTATCCCGGCTTCACGCACCACGTGACCTGGGCCGCGCTCTGGGATTTCATGCAGGATTTCAATTCCCGCGGGATCGCAGCCTGGGAAGAGTTCGTCGCGAGCCGGAAAGAGAAGTTCTATCCGATACCCGAAGTGGGACCCGAGGGCGAAGGCCTGCAGAAGCAGCGTGAGCTCGAGGAGCTGTATCTTTCCGGCGCGGCGCTGGAGAAATACCGCCCGCGCGGGTGAGCGGCGCGCGGGTTGCGCACCCTGGGACTTCATCTATTGCTCCGTCCGGATGTTCGCCTCGCGAATGACGCGTCCCCACCGCGCCGTCTCCTCCCGCACGAATGTCGCGAATTCCGCCGGCGTGCCGGTCTTCGCGTCGAGCTCGACTTTCGAGAGCTGGGCTTTCGTTTCCGCGGACGTCATGAATCGCACGACGTCGCCATTCACACGCTCGACGATATCGGGCTTCACGCCGGCCGGCGCGAACAAGCCGTACCATGTGATCACCACGAGCCCGGGCATGCCGGCTTCGGCGCTCGTGGGGATTTTCGGCAGTGCCGAGACGCGCTGGGGCGCAAGCACCGCCAGGCCGCGAAGCTTGCCCGCCGTGATATGCGGAATCGTCGCCGGCACCGTCGAGACCACGACGTCCACTTCGCCGCTCAACATGGCCGTCATCGCGATCGCAACGCCTTTATAAGGCACGTGCGTCATCCTCACCTTCGCGAGCGAGCAGAACAGCTCGCTTGCAAGGTGGTTCGATCCTCCCACGCCGCTGGACGCGTAGTTGAGCTTGCCCGGGCTCGCGCGCGCGAGCTTCGCGAGCTCCTGCAGCGTTTTCGCGGGCACCGAAGGATGGACGATCATGATGTTCGGCACCGCGGCGAGCGGCGCCACCGGCACGAGATCGCGCGTCGGATCGTAACCGAGCTTCTTGAAGAGATTCGGACTGATCGCGATCGACGGGCTCGTGAGGAGCAGCGTGTAACCGTCGGGCGGCGCTTTCGCGACGATCTCCGCGGCGACGTTCCCGGCAGCGCCCGGTTTGAAATCGGGCACGACCGCCTGCTTCCACGTTTCGCGCAGCTTTTCCGAAACGAGCAAGCCGAGGATCTGCGACGCGCCGGTCGGGAACGCGACAACCAGACGCACACTATGGTCGGGGTATTTCTGCGCACCGGCGGGTGATGTGAAGGCGAGCAGAGCGACCGACAAAAGCACAAAAGGCAATCGTGCGGCTATCATTCTTCCTCCCTGGCATAGTGTAACGGAGGAGTAATGAAGCGCTTCGTCCTGCTTGTAGCGGCCCTCGTGTACACCGCTGCTGCAATGGCACAGCAGTCCTATCCCAATCGTCCGTTGCGCATCGTCATTCCGTGGCCGCCGGGTC